>CBFDEE010000264.1:0-4223 GCA_965603745.1 uncultured Bacteroides sp.
GGAGTCCAACCGTGCCATTGACCTGAATCCTGACGATATTGAATCCCTCAGCGTACTTAAGGGAGGAGCTGCAACAGCGCTGTACGGTTTAAGGGCCGCGAACGGGGCCATTATCATTACCACGAAGCAGGGTCAGGAGACCGGTGCCGGCAGGATGAATGTAAACCTGAATTCCTCCGTCCGGATTGAAAAGGTCGCCCAGCTTCCGCCCCTGCAGAAAAGCTTTGCTCAGGGTTCCGTAATACACATGGGAACGGAAGGCAGGCCCCCTCTGCAGTACCCGGATGACGAGCTTTACAATGCGGTTTCATGGGGACCCAGCCTGCGGGATCTGCGGTACACAACGGATGAGAACTTTATCCCGTCCTGGGAGTGGGCCGGAGCGGGGGAGACACCCATGGATGAGTGGATGGAGAACTGGGACCCGAACGGCAGGCTTGTGCCCGCCGATCATTTGCTGGCGAACCCGGATTCCCGGGCCATAGCCTACGATCATTTTGATTTTTTCCAGACAGCCATTTCCTATAAGAACCATCTTGATATCTCAGGCGGTGATGATGCCGGTACTTTCTACCTTTCGCTGAGTAACAGCAAGGACGAAGGAATTGTACCGAACAATAATTTCGGCAAGACAACGGTCAAATTCTCCGGCACCAAACAGGTCATCAAGGACCTTAACGTCGGTGCAACGGTGAATTTTATCAATTCAAAGGGGGAAAGGATGCAGAAGGGCTCAAACCTTTCCGGGATTATGCTCGGGCTTATGAGAACCCCGCCAAACTTCGATAACAGCTTCAAGTACCAGCTGCCTGACGGTTCACAGCGTTCGTATACGGGAGGTTTTGGCTACGATAATCCCTACTGGACGACGAACCGGGTGAAATACACCGATATAGTTAACCGCATCATAGGGAATATGAACATCAACTGGCAGGCCACGGACTGGCTGAACTTCAGTTACCGTATCGGGCTTGATAACTGGTTCAAGAATATCCATGACTATTATGAAAAGGGATCCAACGAGAACCCCGACGGTTATAATGCCAGGACCAGCCAGGCCAATTCAGATATAAACTCCGACCTGATCATGAGCATCAACAAGCAGGTCAGCGGCACAACCGCTCTCAGGTTCACACTCGGGCACAATATGTACCAGACCAGCTGGACAAGCAGTACCGCTGCGGCCTTTGGACTTGAAACGCTTGATTTTTATAATATGGCCAATACAGCCGATGCAAGAGGATATGAAGGCAATGCAAAAAAACGGACTACTGCCTTTTACGGGAATCTTGGTTTTGATTACAACAGTATGCTGTATTTTGATGCAACTGGCCGGTATGAATGGTCTACAACCCTTCCGGCGGACAATAATTCATTCTTTTACCCATCTTTAAGCCTTGGTTTTGTATTTACCCGTTTGCCTGCACTCCAGGATAACACGATACTTTCTTTCGGGAAATTACGTGGTTCCTGGGCCCAGATCGCCAATGACGCATCCTTCTATGCTACGAAGACCTATTACGAGCAGCCCAGTCCCGGGGACGGATGGACGAACGGATTGTTTTTTCCCTTCCTGGACGTCAATTCCTATACCCTGGGCAACATGGTCGGCAACAACATGATGACCCCTGAGAACATGAAAACCTGGGAAGTCGGGGCCGACCTGCGTTTTTTCATGGGAAGGCTGAACCTTGATGTCGGCTATTTCAATTCACTTAACGAGGATCTCCTTATGCCTGTTCCGGTTACAAGGTCAAGCGGGTATTCCCACCGTTACCTGAATGCAGGTACGATGGAGACCAGCGGATTTGAAGTGGTCCTGAATGCGGTTCCTGTGAAAAGATCAGATTTTACCTGGGAACTGACCATCAACTGGTCAAATCCATACACAGAAGTAGTCCGGCTGGCAGAGGACATTCCGAGTCTTCGGCTGTCCGGGTTCGTGGAACCCCAGATCCGTGCCGTCGAAGGGCAGCCCTACCGGGTCCTGTATGGCCTGAAATGGGCCCGTGATGAGAATGATAATATCCTGATTGACGATGATCCGACCAATTCGATCATGGACGGTTTCCCGTTCACGGATCCCGAACAGCAGGACATGGGGGCCGTTAGCCCTGAATGGACCTCGGGTATAACCAACACACTCAGTTATAAGGGCATCAGCCTGTCCGCACTTGTAGACATAAAGAAAGGAGGACTGATGTGGAACGGGACCAGGGGTGCCCTGTATTATTTCGGGACCCATAAGGATACCGAAACACGGGGAGAAGAGAAGACCTGGACCGGTGTCTACGGGCATGTCAACGATGACGGGGATGTTGAGCATTTCAATACACCCTTTAATCCCGCCAGCGGTATTGTCGAAGGCCCGGGCGGGGACAATGAAACATCCGTGGTCCTTGATGAGGAATGGTACTGGTGGGAGGGAGAGGGATCGGCCTTTACAGGCCCCTCCGAACCATATGTGGAAGAATCGGGCTGGGTCAGGCTGAGGGAGGTCACCCTGTCCTACAGGTTCCAGGCTGCATTTCTCGATCGCACTCCGATCAGGAACCTGGAACTGTATTTTACGGGTATTAATCTATGGCTCAGTACGCCTTACTCCGGTGTTGATCCCGAAACAAGCCTTGTGGGTAATAACAATGGCCTGGGACTGGATTACTTTAACAATCCGGGAGTTAAGTCATACACATTCGGACTGAGACTTGGATTCTGACTGTATCGTAAAAATTAAAAGCTGGAAAAAATGAAAACAATAAAATATATCGGATTATCGGCAATCCTCGTACTCGTTCTTGCTTCCTGTGAGAAATGGATAGATCCTGACATAAACATTGATCCTGACCGGCCACTGCAGACATCCCCGGATGTTATGCTGCCAGGGGTGGAAGCATCCATGGCATATTATCTCGGAGGATTTGATGTTGCCGCAACCCAGGCGATATGGATGCAGCAGATCCAGGGACAGGACAGGCAGGCCCAGGCCATCGAATCTTACACTTACCGGGCCGCGGACCCGAATAATCTCTGGAATTCGATGTACGCCGGGGTAATGATGGACCTGAACCTGATGATACAGGTCTGCGACGATCCGGAGACAAGGTCCCCGGCTCTGGGTGGGATCAGCAAGGTACTGATGGCCCTTGCACTGGGGAATATGAGCGACCTCTGGGGTAATATACCTTATTCCGAAGCTTTCCTGGGCGACGAGGATACCCCCGTCCTGACACCCATACAGGATACACAGGAAGAAATTTATGCAGAGATCATGAATCTGCTCGGGGAAGCCATCTCCGACCTGCAGAACGACAGCACACCTATGTACCCGGTGAATGCCGACTATATCTATGGCGGTGATGAGAACCTCTGGCTCAGGGCAGCCTACCATTTAAGGGGACGGTATGAGATGCACCTGCAGAAGGTGAATGAGGTGGACTATAACCTGATCCTTTCCGACCTGTTTAACGGCTTCAGCGGCATTGTCAACGATATGGAACTGTATTTCGACATCAGTGCCGCAGGACAGAATCCCCTGTACCAGTTTATTATCCAGAGAAGCGGTTATGTAGGGGACAATCCATTCTTTGTCGACCTGTTCCAGCGGCAGGATTATGCTAACTCAAGGGATCCCAGGGACGGTTATTATACCTGGGAAGAGGACGGATACTGGACACGCAGGTACTCGCCCGTGGCCCTTGCCCAGTATACGGAAGGCCTGTTCCTCATTGCGGAAGCATTTTACATGAGCGGGGATGAACTGGCTGCCGGGGCAGTGCTGAAATCCGCGATCGACGCTTCCCTCGAGAAGTACGGGGTCGATCCTTCATATGCGGCAAACTGGCTGAACGCCATCAGGGCCGACATTGATACGAAGACTGGTGAGGAACTGCTGGAGTTCATTATGGTTGAGAAATACAAGCATATGTTTTGCCAGCTGGAGAGCTGGACGGACTGGAGGAGGACAGGCTACCCTCAGCTTGTACCGGTGCAGGGGACCCAGATCCCGAGGCGCTATCCATATCCCCAGGATGAACGTAACTTCAATGGTGATAATACCCCGGTTGTCCAGATCTACAGCAGGGTTTGGTGGGATGCGCTTTAGTGTTAAATTCATCGTTTTTCTGATCCTTTTGACAGGGTTTTCAGGGACCGCTAATGTCCGGGCCCAGAAAGCCGCTTATGTGGAAAACGTCCGGATGATCGTCCGGAGCGGAAAAGTATTT
>CBFDEE010000265.1:0-4219 GCA_965603745.1 uncultured Bacteroides sp.
ACTAAAGATATTAGCAAGTTCATTAAGGAATCTATTGATAGCATTCCATCCAGTATCATAGAGGATGTCAGAAAAAATCTCTCAGAACCTAACTTCTCAGAAGATGCTTTAAATACATATATCAATTACTGTAAAAATGCACACGGTTTGTATAACCTATTGATTCATCCTATTAAGGGAGACATCTATAATAGAAATCTTCTCATAATTCCCGATGGATCATTGTGGTACATACCATTCGAAACGCTTCTGTCTTCCTGTGTAAATGATTCAGCAGTTGACTACCGCCACCTTCCGTATCTCATCCGGGAGTATCCGGTGAGTTATGCATATTCGGCAACTTTGCATTTTGAGGCGAATCAGAGGGGAATCCGGCCGAAAAAGGAATTGCTGGCTTTTGCGCCGAATTATACAGCGTTGCTTGCCCAGGTCATGCCGCCACGAGATAGTGATTTTCTTGAACAGTACAGGGAACATCTTGTCCCTATACCCGGTGTCAAGGAGGAGGTGCGAATGATCAACCGCCTGGTAGAAGGGGATGTCTACGTAGATGAAGCTGCGACGGAAACACGTTTCAAGCAGGATGCAGAGAATTACGATATCCTGCATCTTGCCATGCATACGATCGTTAATAATGAGGATCCGATGTATTCAAAACTGGCATTTGTCCAAAATATTGACAGCCTGAACGATGGTTTCCTGAATACGTACGAAATCTATAATATGAGGTTTAATGCCAGGATGGCCGTGCTGAGTTCCTGTAAGACCGGCTTCGGTAAGCTGATGAAGGGAGAGGGTGTGATGAGTTTGGCACGCGGATTTATGTATGCAGGATGTCCGAGTATCATTATGACTCTCTGGGAAGTATCTGATAAATCGGGTGCAAAGTTGATGCAGGATTTCTACCAGTCTTTGATCAAAGGGAAATCAAAGGCGAAGGCTCTGCAGGAGGCAAAGCTTAACTTCCTGAAGAAGGCAGATAATCTGAAGGCCAATCCTTATTTCTGGTCAACCTACGTGATAATCGGTGATGCCGGAGCTATTTATGCGAAAAACAGGAATTACCTATACTGGCTGGGGGCAATTGTCCTAATCGGTGGTGCCGGATTTGTCTTTTTCCTCAGGAACCGGAAGAAGAACCAGCAAAAAAACGACTACAAGCCGGATACTATGTATTCATGATCAGGTCTCCGGCTCATCCCATAGGTCGGGATAACGCGGATCCTTCTTGATCATTTCAATCAGCTTCTCTTTGCAGTTGTGCTTTCTTTTCTTGACGTAATTCTCTGATTTGAAATTCATTGCCTGGGCAATTTCCTTCTGGGGAATATCCCGTGCGGTCAACTGGAGAATGTTCTGGCAATCTTCCGGCAACTGTTTGAAATACTTCTGGTAAAGGCTCATCTTCAGGTCGTCGCTGCTGACTTTGAAAGGTTCGTCCTTCAGTTCAATGAAATTCTGCTGATCATGGATCTTCTGCTCCTCGTATTTGATAGCCCGTAGGTGTTTCAGCCAGAGGTTCCTGGCGATGGAATAGATGAAGGTCTTGAAACTGCTGTTTAAAAGGAAGTGTTTCTGCTCCTTGACCTTACGGTAGATAACTATGATCGATTCCTGGAAAATGTCCTTGGCATCATCAGGAGAGCCACTGTTTGATATTATAAAATGGTGAATAGACGGGTAGTGATTCTTATAAACATACTGCAGGACGCAGTTATCCCTCGCCTTTATCCCTTCTATGATTTCCTCAACGGAAAATTCACTCACGTTATGTTCTTCTGTGGGTAACAGGCCATAAAACTAAAAAAAAAACAATAACACGAATCTTATAGTGTCACTATTTTGATGGAATATTAACCAGTATTGCTCTGGTTTTTTGCAGATTATAGATAAAATTAAGGTTTAATTACAGCGGGATTGAAGATTGGCAGGTTTACTAAAGAGTGTAAAAATGCCGTATTTTCAGGTTGAAGATCATTCTGTTCAGAATAGCAGAGATAAGAAGTCCACCGATTCCCATGAATATCCATAATAATGTGGGACTCCCGTGATTTAACCAGCCGAAAATGTCGACTGAACTCAGATCAATAACAGGAAGATTGAATGAAGAGAACATCCGGGCCATCCAGCCGGCCTCCTCCGGGACCTGGCTTTCACTTCCCAGGAAGATGACCAGTATCAGTAAACCAAGGCATGCAGCAATGCCAATCCATCCCCGCCTGCTTATCAGGGGAGGGGTATCTATAGCTGATTTACTGCTTTTTTCCTTAATGCTCTGCATAACTCTGTCGGTGAATCCCGGCGGGGGATTCTCCATCTGGTAGTCTTTCATGATCCTGATAACCAGCTGGTCCTCTTTATTCGGTTCGTTTTTCATAACAGACTGTATTTTTCTTCCTTCAAATAGCTTCCCAGCACCTTCAACATCTTCTGCCTGGCCCTGTAAAGCTTAACCTTGGTATTCGTTTTTGTTATTCCTGCTATCCCGGCTATTTCATCCAGTTCCTTTTCTTCGTAATAATACAGGACAACAAACATTCTCTCGTCCTCTTCCAGTACATTCAGCGCTGCTTCGAGATATTTTTTCCTTTCCGCCTCCGTGAGAGACTCATAGTTCTTTTTGCTATCTGTGTATAATGCATCAGGTACGTTCGTTTCATCAAGGGATACCCGGCCCCTATCCTGCTTCCTTATATGCGAGATCCCTGTATTATAGACGATCCTGTATAACCAGCTTGAGAACTTTGCCTTGCCCTGAAAGCTTTTAAGTGACTGAAATGCCTTGATGAAGGTGTCCTGGGCTACCTCTTCAGCTTCTGTCCGGTCATTTGTGATTCTCAGGGCAAGCGTGAATACCATGGACTTATACTTATCAACCAGGAATGCAAACGCATCCCTGTCACCATCGAGAACACGTTTGATGTAAATATTATCCTGCTCCAGTTCCACCATTTCTTAGACGCTTAAAATGCTGTCCGGTTACATGTTTTGTAACCGCGGAGAAAATCCTGCGTCATATGATCTGAAAACTTATTATTCATAAAATTAGTAAACTATGCACAATGCAGGAGAAGTTATTATACCAATCGTATTATTCTTAGTGGTATTCGGGATTATTTACGTGGCCATAGCCGCAAGGAACAGGGAGCGGCTGTCTCTGATCGAAAAAGGGGCGGATGCATCCATATTTTACGGAGAGAAATCCAAAGGTACCGGAAAATGGATCCTTACTTGGGGGATTTTTGCCGTCGGTATTGCCCTGGGTATTCTCGTAGGTGCCATGCTTGAAACATCAGGGGTGAAAGAAGAGGTGGCATTTACATCATCGATTTTCTTTTTTGGTGGTGCTGCCCTGGTAGGAGCCTACTTCCTCGGGAGAAGAATAAACGGGGACAAGAAATAAAAAGGCTGGTATTCAGGGACAATTCCCCGTTCAGTGGATGCCTTGCTTCCACCGGCGGGGGATTGTTTTTTCTACCTTCCGCAGTAATATTCGATCATTTTTTCGATGGCCTGCCTGCAGGCTTCACAGAACCTGTCCGTGTTATTGCTTTTCATGCGGCAGTCCAGGGCAGGCCTGTATATCCCATGGGCTGAATATCCCCCTCCCTCAAAAACTCCCGTTACGCCTTTATATTCTTCAGTTGCCGGAGTCGGTACAGGCACCGAATCATGTATAAGGTCCTTCCATTTCAATTCGAAATCGACGAGAGTAGTCAGGTTTGGATGCCAGGGTTCCAGGTCAAGATCATAGAATTCTTCGTATGCTACATCTGAAGAATAGTATTCGTCCCCCAGACCTGCCAGGGCATGTCCCAACTCATGTATCAGTACTTTTTCGGCAAACGGCCCGCCGCTGGCAGCCATGGCATAATGGTTGTAAACTCCCCCGCCTCCGTATTTATCAGTATTAATAAGTATGCAGATCATGTCACAGGGGACTTCCCCTGCGATATCCCGGACTGATTTAATGTCTTCAGTCGTAAGATACCTCTCGCTTTTAAAGGTGTAGAAGTTAGAATTCATTACGGTGTTCTTCCAGATGGATTCTCCCGGCAGGTCGGTCCCCGATTCTTCCGAAACAGAGGCAACAGCCCAGAAATTAATATCCTCTTCCATACTTTTGTATGGCTCCGTTGACAGAATGGCCTGCTGAAACCTCGCTGCATCTTTATAGAATTCTTTCGCCTCTGCAGCTGTATACCCTTCCGCGAGAAAG
>CBFDEE010000266.1:0-4194 GCA_965603745.1 uncultured Bacteroides sp.
TCAGAGCAAAAAGAACTGATCATCGAAAATACCGCCGGCAGGTTTATTTACTGACACGGTATTTCGTATTCGGTATAAACTACAAGTCACGTACTGGCGGTCCCAGGCCGATTTTTCAATATTTAAAGCAGTAATCTATTGACTTTCACAATAATATTCTCGATCTTGTGTGACCAATAACCAAAATCTGTTACTATGAAACAATTATTTATTTTTTCTCTGGTCCTCTTATTGCTTGCGGGATGTACGCCCCAGGCCGACACCAAGGTAGTAGATGAGACCGCAAAGCAAAATGTGGAGCTCGTCAAGAAAATGCTTACAGCTTATGAAAATGAAGATATCGAAACTATTAAGGAGGTCTACGCCCCGAATTGCATGTCAATAGGTCCCCGGCATGATCAGGTAGACACCACATTGTCCTGGATAGAAGATAATATTAAATGGTTTGAATCGTCGGATTCCATTAAGTTTGATATTATAAAACTCCTTCCTCAAACAGTTGATGAGGGTGACCTGGCGGGGGACTGGGTACTTGCCTGGGTCAATATGTACTGGTATGATATAAAAGCGGAAAAGAAGCTGATCGCCATGTGGCATTCACCCTTCCGCATCGAGGACGGCAAAATCGTATACGAAGTTTCCTACTGGAACCAGTGGGATGTATACAAGCAGCTCGGAGCCGAGCTGAAATGGCCGGAAAAGGAAAAGGAAGAATAAGATCCGGTCCGGATGGATCTGATAACCAGACGGACTTAACTCTTGAACCGGGCTGCTGACCAGCCCGGTTTTTTTTAACCCATACACGAAAAATCCGTAATCTCTTGTCTTTCATTATTATATTTTGGAAATTGTGAATCCATTAACCAATACAAGATCATATGAGAACAATTGCCTTCATCGCCACTGCCCTCCTGCTGATGGTTAGCTGTGCCCAGCAGGCCGATACCGGAGCCGCTGAAAAGGATGAGCTTGCCAAGCAGAATATAGAGGTAGTAAAGAAATTTCTTACAGCACTTGAAGAGGAAAACGTTGATGCTGCAATGGAGCTGTTATCCGAGGAATGCATCAATCATGGTCCCATTCTGGGCAAATACGATACCCTGAGCCGTGAAGACTTGCAGGCATGGGTAAACAATGTAGATTCTCTGGATTATGGTGTAGTCAAAATCATGCATGAATCCATTAAGGAGGGGGACCTGGCTGGAGACTGGGTATTGCTCTGGTGCCATAATTCATGGTATTCTGTCAAAGCAGAGAAAAAAATAGAGCTCATGTCCCATACCCCGATGCGGATCGAGGACGGAAAAATCGCCTACATGGCATCCTACTGGAATCAGTGGGATCTGTACCAGCAGCTGGGAGCCGAATTGAAATGGCCGGAAAAGAAAAAGGAAGAATAAATATACGATCTGGATGGATGGATCTGAGATCCAGACGGACTTAACTCTTAAACCGGGCCTCAGTGCAGCCCGGTTTTTGTATGCCATGCATGTTTTTTACCTATAGGGTGAGAGTCCCGGGCGGGCCCGGATCAGTCCTTCCGGGCGGGTAATGAAAACTTCCCCGGTCCTCGGTAAATTTTCTTAACTTTGCGCCGTTTCAAAACAGGGGAATACAGATGAGCGGAAACCTTATACTTGAGAAGCTCGAAGGAGTCAAGGAAAGATTCGAGGAGGTGGGTAGACTGATCAACGAACCGGATGTTATCTCGGATATGAAGCGGTATGTGAAGCTGAACAAGGAATACAAGGACCTGCAGCCGGTGATCCTGGCTTACGAGGACTATAAGAATCTGCTCAGCAATATCGCTTCGGCAAAAGATATGCTTTCCAGTGAGAAGGACGAGGAACTCAGGGAAATGGCAAAGGCCGAACTGGAGGAACTGAGCGAGAAGATTATTCCTTTGGAGGAAAATATCAAGTTCCTGCTTATACCTGCCGATCCGGAAGACGATAAGAATGCCATGCTTGAGATCCGTGCCGGTACAGGCGGCGACGAGGCCAGTATTTTTGCCGGCGATCTTTACCGGATGTACCAGAAGTATTGCGAATCGAAGAAATGGAAACTGGAAGTCACGAGTTTTGCAGAGGGTACCGTTGGGGGATACAAGGAAATCATCATGCATGTAAAGGGGGACGGGGCCTATGGCACCCTGAAATATGAATCCGGGGTGCACCGGGTCCAGCGGGTACCCCAGACCGAAACCCAGGGAAGGGTGCATACCTCGGCTGCCTCGGTTGCCGTCTTTCCTGAAGCAGGGGAATTTGACATCGACCTGAAAGAAGCCGATATCCGAAAGGATACTTACTGCTCCTCGGGTCCAGGGGGACAATCCGTCAATACGACTTATTCCGCCATTCGCCTGACCCATATCCCTAGCGGGATCGTGGTGACATGCCAGGACCAGAAATCGCAGCTGAAGAATCTGGACAAGGCCTTGGTTGAACTGCGTACACGGCTTTATAACCTGGAATACCAGAAGTACCTGGATAATATCTCTTCCAAACGCAAGACGATGGTTTCGACGGGCGACCGGTCAGCCAAGATCCGGACGTATAATTTCCCGCAGGGAAGGATGACCGACCACCGGATCAATCTGACCACGTATAACCTGGGCGCGGTCATGAACGGGGATATCCAGGAGATCATCGACAAACTGCAGATGGCTGAGAATGCTGAACGCCTGAAGGTAAGCGAGATAGATGAATAAACAGGTATTATAAGTCTGATACTGCCAATGACACGGGAGGATATATACCGGCAAATCCTGAAAAAACAGTCCTTTCTTTGTGTGGGACTTGACACCGATATCCTTAAAATACCTTCCCATCTCCGGAAATCTTCCACACCCGTTCAGGATTTTAACCGCGGCATCATCGATGCCACCTATGACCTTACCATCGCATATAAACCCAACCTGGCCTTCTATGAATCACGGGGTGCTGCCGGATGGGAAGACCTGGCCCGTACCGTAGAATACATCCGTTCCGTTGATCCAGGTATTTTCCTCATCGCAGATGCAAAACGCGGGGATATAGGAAATACAGTGGCCATGTACGCGCGCACTTTCTTTGAGGAACTTGACTTCGATGCGGTCACGATCTCTCCCTATATGGGTTCAGATTCTGTTCTGCCCTTCCTTGAATATCCGGGGAAATGGGTGATCCTGCTTGGATTAACCTCGAATCCCGGGGCAGATGATTTCCAGATGCTCCCGCTTGCCGGCAGCGAAAGGAAACTGTACCAGGAAGTCATCGGGCAGGCAGCCGAATGGGCAGGTCCCGACCGTATGATGTTCGTTGCAGGAGCGACCAGGCCGGAACTCATCTCAGGCATACGTGAGATCATTCCCGATCATTTCCTGCTGGTGCCCGGCATCGGTGCACAGGGAGGCAGCCTGGATGAGATAGCCCGCGCCGGCATGAACAAAAACTGCGGTCTTATCGTCAACTCCAGCCGCTCCATCCTTTATGCTGCTGATTCAGAAGAATTCGCAAGCGAAGCCCGCAGGGAAGCCCTGAAGATCCAGCAATCCATGTCCCGGCTCCTCGGATGATTGTTCCGACAATCTGTAAATGTCTAACATTTGCATTTCAGGGAAAATCTTGATAATCCTTTGAAATTCATGGTGTTGTATTGAAATGGCAATATTCTAGCATCAGAAGCTTGTCATTTAAATGAAATTTCACTGCGTGATAATATATATTATTTATATTTAGGTCCTTACATAAGTTTAAGAGCATTACCTGCTTTTAATCAAACGAGTATGAAAAGTCATTTGAGCAAGAAATATCGCTGGATTTTTTATTTCATTGGATTTGCTGCACAATTACTGGGGAGCCTGGATTCTCATGCCCAGCCTGATATGATCTTCGATCATCGTCATGCTACGCTGGCAGATCTGAAGAGTATCCCCATGGACTGGATTGACAGTGCCAAGACTAAACTCAATATCCGTTACGAACATTCTTCTCACGGAAGCCAGATTACCGGCGGCATGGGCAACCTGGATGCATTTATGGGGGGCAGCGGGGTATATGTTTATGCAAACAACGGGGGAAGCGGCGTTCTCGACCTTCATGATATCTATCAGAGCGACCTGAGTGCCGGGGAAACGACCTGGCAGCAAAAGACAAGGGATTACCTGGATGATGCGGCCAACTGGGACTGTAACGTTGTCATGTGGTCCTGGTG
>CBFDEE010000267.1:0-4192 GCA_965603745.1 uncultured Bacteroides sp.
TAATGAACTGACATTTACCACCCATGATTATGCACCGCAGTTTCCCCGTTTTTTGGAACGGGCTCCCATGGTACTGGCAAAAAGAGTTGTTATGGAAGAATTCTCAGTTAATGAAATCGGCGGGGAAATCAGTTTCGATGCAGGAATATTTAATATCCCCGATCCGGAGGCAATTACCATATATTTCCGTGACACGGAAGGTGAAGGTGAATTCATGCCCCTGCCCACAACCTATAATTCGGTCACGAATGAAATAAAAGCTCAATTTGAAAATGTCGGGGAGTATATTTTTACATATCCTGATATTGAGCATGAGATTTTTGTTCCGAGTCCCGTGTCACCTGCTGATCAGGCATGGATGAACTATCAGTATCCGGTGAAACTTGAATGGGCACCAAAGGGATTCTTCGAAGATTTTGACCTGCAGGTTGCTCTCGACAACAATTTTTCAGAATTACTGGTTGAGGTATCTGATTTGAAAAGCACCGTTTATGAACTGAACGATCTGAAGGTTAACAATGACTATTACTGGCGTGTAAAAACCTATAATGAAGCAGGGGTGAGCGAGTGGAGCGACACAGCTCATTTCATGACCCGGGCACCCTATATAAAAGTGAGTACACCCATTGGAGATGAGGTTTGGTTAAGGGGACTGGATTATTTCATAGAATGGGAGGACAATATCGAGGAGGATGTGGTACTGGAGCTGTATAAGGACTTCAATAAAGCCCTTACAATCGATACGGTTGAGAGCAGAAGTGCCTACCGGTGGTCCATACCCTCCGATTTGGATTCTGCATGTAATTATCATATCCGTATTTCCAGCTCGGCAGATTCTGCCGTTCAGGATGTCAGCCCGATTACTTTCTCGATCAACGATACATCCTGCATCGGATCAGGAGTACCCTATCTGAAAGTTATATATCCGAATGGAGGAGAAGCCATCGGACTGGGGGAAGAGATCATCATGGAGTGGGAAAACAAAACCTGGGGTGTCCTGACAGTTGAACTTTACAAAGCCGGGATCCCGGTGAGCATAATACATGCCCAGGTAGCCAACGATACCCTCAGCTGGATGGTTCCCGGGGATACCGAGGAGGGGGATGACTACCGGATATGGATCAAAAGCGAAGACGGCAGCCAGCTTTATGATGCCAGCAACAGCGATTTTACCATATACGATTATCTCGGTATTCATGCCGAGAGTGATGACCCCGGTGATTTGAAATACAAAATGTACCCTAACCCGGCAAACGGAATATTGAATATTGAATATACCCTGGAAACCGGGGAGTCACTGTCCGTAAAACTGTTTAATCTGGCGGGAGTGGAACTGGAGACATTACTGAATACATCCACCCGGCCGGGAACCTACCTGCTCAAACATAGCATGGAGAACTATCCTTCGGGTACGTATATTATCCAATTCCTTACAAACAGCAGTATCCAGAGTAAATTGCTGAACCACTTAAAGCAATAAGTCCAGAATGGGTCCACACGAAAGAACCTGGCTCATTCCGAAATAAAAAAACCGGGTTGGTGGACCCGGTTGCCCCGAAAGTTTTCTTCGAGTATATGTTGGATGAACTGTCACATTGATAAATGCAAATGACGTGCCAAACATTTTTTCATAGAGCCATAATACCGGCGTTCATACCAGAATTTATTGCGGATCGTCTTAATAATTGTAATTTTACGGTTCTGAATATCAGGGTATGAAGATTGATGATAAGATGATTAAGAAGATTTCCGGCCTTGCTTACATCGAGTTCGGGGAAGAGGAGAAGGAAAAGATCCGGAAAGACCTGGAACAGATCCTGACATTCGTTGAAAGACTGAAAGAGCTGGATACTGATAACATAGAACCCCTGGTATACCTTTCGGATAGCACCAATGTGCTTCGGGAAGACAAGGCGGTTCGTTCCATAAGCCATGATGAAGCCCTTCAGAATGCCCCTGAAAAAAGCGGAGGATTTTTCAAGGTTCCCAAGGTTATCAGTAAATAAGGAAAAGCATGGCGACAACAAGGCAGAATAAAGTATCCAGGCTTCTGCAGAAGGAACTGGGTGATATATTCCAGCGGGAAGGAAACGGCATGTTTAAAGGGAAAATGATTACCGTAACTTCCGTAAGGATTACCCCTGACCTCGGCCAGGCAAGGATCTTCCTGAGTATTTTTCCTTCCCTTGAGAAAGAAGATTTCAAAAAGACCCTTCAGGAGAAAGCGGGACATATAAGGCATGAATTAGGGAACCGGATCCGGCACCAGCTCCGGTCGGTACCTGAACTTCATTTCTTTCTCGATGATTCACTGGATTATATTGACAATATTGACAGGTTGCTGAAACATTAAGAAAAAGCTCCGGGTTGACCGGAAGCAGACGGGAAGCCTGGTACAGCAAATAATTCAGGGAATACCGAACAGAGTGAAACACAGAAACAATGAAGTACGATCCTATAAAGAAAGGCCTTGGCGAGGTTTTTAACAGAAAGCCTTTCCTGCGTAAACTCTTTTACTGGCTGCTTGACCTTTTACTGTTAAGAGCCTGGCATATCAAACGGGAAATGAGAAAAGCACGCAGGCAGACCGGTCCGGTTGCCATGGTCCTGGATGCAGGTTCCGGATTCGGGCAA
The DNA here is from genome assembly GCA_965603745.1 of uncultured Bacteroides sp. Classification (GTDB taxonomy): domain Bacteria; phylum Bacteroidota; class Bacteroidia; order Bacteroidales; family SM23-62; genus SM23-62. The sequence continues at coordinate 2,635 of CBFDEE010000267.1, forward strand.
TATTCCTGGTTCATGTCACGCCTCTCGAGGCAATGGACGATCAAAGGCGTGGATGTAAAAGAGGAACAAATACAGGATTGCAACAGGTTTTTCAATAAGATCGGCCGGGGCGAACAGGTTCGTTTTGAAATGGGAGATCTTACGAAATTCCGGGAGGAAGAAAAATACGATATCGTTTTATGTGTCGATGTCATGGAGCATATTCTGGAGGATGTTGAAGTATTTAAAAATTATGTGTATTCGATGAAAAAGGGAGGGATCCTGCTGATATCAACCCCGTCGGACCAGGGAGGATCGGATGTGCATGAGGAACATGAGGACTCGTTTATCGAGGAGCACGTCCGTGACGGTTACAACATCGGTGAGATCGAAGAAAAACTTCGTCTTTCGGGATTCTCGGAAGTTTATCCGAAGTATTCCTACGGATGGCCGGGAAAAATATCCTGGCGCCTGTCCATGAAATACCCGATCATCATGCTGAATGCCGGCAAGATATTCTATCTGATACTGCCGTTTTATTATCTTCTGACATTTCCATTCAGCCTGGTGCTGAATTTCCTTGATGTATCGCTGAAACACAATACCGGTACAGGATTAATCGTCAGAGCGGTGAAATGAACCTGCCCTTTTACATAGCGAGAAGATACCTGATGGCGAAAAAATCCCAGAATGCCATCAATATCATCTCCGGGATATCCGTTGCCGGAGTCGCTGTCGGGACTATGGCCCTGATTACCGTACTATCGGTATTCAACGGTTTTGACAGCATCATTAAATCGCTTTACAACTCTTTCGATCCGGAGATCAAGATCAGTATCAAAGAAGGAAAGACCTTTGATCCGGGGGAGTATCCCTTTGAGCAGATCCGGAACCACGAGTCGGTAGCTTATTATGCCGAAGTCCTGGAGGAGAATGCCCTTCTGCGTTACGGGGATCGCCAGCACATAGCAACGGTGAAGGGAGTTGATGAACAATACAAACATGTCACGGGGATTGACAGCATGATCGTGGACGGAGAATTTGCGCTCTGGGATGGCCAGAGGCCAATGGCTGTGGTCGGGCTCGGGGTAGCTTATAACCTGGCAATCGGACTGAATTTTTTGAATCCCATTAATATTTATATCATTAAACGACGGGGAAATGTTTCGATGAATCCCGAGCAAGCCATTAACCGGAAACTTATTTTTCCTTCCGGGATGTTCAGCATTGAACAGGAGATCAATTCCAGGTATCTACTGGTGCCTCTGACTTTTGCCCGCGATCTTCTCCAGTACACGACCGAAGTAAGTGCCATTGAGCTTAGGCTGCATGATGACACGGACAAATTCCTCGCTCAGAAGGAGATCCGGGAAATCCTGGGTGAGGGCTTCCTGGTAAAGAACAGAAATGAACAGAATGAACTTTTCTACAGGATCATGAAATCTGAAAAATGGGCCATTTTCTTTATCCTGACATTTATCCTTGTGATCGCATCCTTTAATATCATCGGCTCACTGACCATGCTGATCCTTGACAAACAAAGAGATATTGACACCCTGGACAGCCTGGGCGCTTCTGC
>CBFDEE010000268.1:0-4172 GCA_965603745.1 uncultured Bacteroides sp.
GATTATTGATATCCCAGGTTTCATAATACGCAGTATCCTGTGCAAACAGACCGGGAGCAGTCATCAAAGCTATGACCATAAAAGACTTGAGAATTTGTTTCATGGAAAAGTAGTTAAATGAGAAGATTAATATACGAAAAAATGATAAAAAGGAGGATTATTCCAGATCACATAGTTTTCCGATGTAACCGGCAGAGCCGTCCCTCAGCCAGCCGTCCAGTTCGGAAACCTCCTTGAGCTGCTGCCCCCTCATCCGCGGTACTGCAAGGTAAAGGCATTCCAGGTCGGGAAGGGCCGTCATGTCACCCCAGAGTTTTTCAAACTGGATGACGGGGAATACATCCTCCTGCCCCCTTCCCCATCGCTTTTTAACATCTTTGACCGTAATATAAGTGGGCATGCGGCGTGACATTTTTCGGACAGCGGCCCTGGTCTTTTGCGGATCTTCCAGCTCGGATCTTCCCAGTTCGAAACAGTCCAGTATTTTACGGATATCGAGCCAGAAGCTGTTTGAATTATAGTAGCTCAGGTCGAATTCGATTTTTTCATCCGGCAGGGCGAGTCCCTCGACGATCCTGACCCGGCCGTCAACCTTTGCCAGTCCCCCGCCACGGTCATTCAGCCTCCGGCTGATCACTTCCGCCGTAAGTCCTCCTTCGCCTGCGATGTGATGGCCGAACACGGACGGATCGGCGTTTGCGCCAAGGGTGTCCACATTATGTACAAGGAGGTGTTCCAGCGCGGGGTGTTCACTCAGTAATTTTTGCATGGTCCCGTTCAGAAGCATATTCGGTATCTCATACCAGTGTCCTACCGGGTGGACGCACTGGTGCGGGAGGTTGTCACGGTAGTCTTCCCCCTCTCCCATTTCAGCGGCCCATTTGATCAGCGCATTATGCAGGCTTTCCCTGACCTTCTGTTCCTGTTCGTCAAGGACCTGCTGGGGCATAACCTCCCAGAGGTATCTCAGTTCCCTTTCGGGAGGGACCAGCCTGAGCCCGATGGAGCGGCCCGCTGAGAGGTACAGGGGACCCGCATGGCCGAAATTGCCGGCGTATTCAAGGTATCTGGCAATGGCATCATGAGTCAAAAAACTGGTCGTGATAACATGGGGGATCTCCTGCCCGCATAATTCTGAAATTGCCCTGTTCTTGGCCAGGTGGATCTCGATAAAACTTCTGTGTTTGCCGGAAAAACGGACAAAAGGATGCAGGGCCTTGACAACTCCCGCACCCTGGGTCCACCGGCTACCGGCTCCTCCTGCCAGGGTTACGATGGCCAGCTTACCTTCCCTGAGAGCCGACAGTCCCGCTTCACGATGGTCCCCACTGTTACCTTCATCCAGGAGGGTGATCTCATCAGGCCTGACATCCTCAATGATGCTGCTGACCGGCAGCCGGTTCTGCGCAAGGCCGATACGCCTGGCTTTAAGGTCCGATCTTACCTGCTGGTGTACCTCCGGGTCAAACCCGTTGTTTTCCAGGAGTTCTTCGAGGGATTGCCCGTTCTGCGAGTCTTTTTCCGCCTGGGGGATCATCCGCTCATACAATCCGGATATAAAATGGCTGTATGATTTATCCTGCCTGGATTGTTGTCCCAGGTTTTGCAGTTCCTTCCTCTGCCCCTGTGTCAGGGCCGTCATCTCCTTCTTCAGCATGGACGGGGACATCAGGATATAGTATTCCTGCGGCATCATGGCCCTTCTTCCCTTTGAAAAATCGCAGACCGATCCCCTGTCGTTGATACAGAAATCATAAACGACGGGATTCATCGCAAAAGGGATAGATTTTTCAAATACATCCCTGGTTTCCGTGAGGATCTCCTGAAGCCTGTCCTGTGCCCGGGTTTTTATTTCCGGGTCAAAAATGAAACCCATGCCTCCACCGGACATGCCTCCCATCATCCAGAATCCCCAGAACCTGTCGCCGAACTCATCTTTAACCTTTTGTATTATTGATTCAGTATACACGTTTGTAGTCCAGGGTATTATGTCCCGAATAGGACCCTTGAAATTTTTATGGGTGAAGCCTCCGATCTTTGCGATATCGCCTTTTTTGAGCTTTGCCACAACATCATCGAAAAACCGGATAGCCTGCGCCCGGGCCTTCCACTCCTTCTCGGACCTGAGAAGGTACTTCTCGGTGACCATTTCCAGTATCGGTCCCACGTCCTGGGCCATACCGCCGTGGACCATCACGAGGCAGTCCTGCAGTTTCTGCCGTGTAGCCGGACTGACCTCTTTTTCTGTTAGTATGGTATGATCGGGCAGCAACCTTCCCTTGCTTTTACCAAATTCAGGATCCCCCTCTCCTGCCCGGACCCCCCTGATAAGCTTGATCCCCGGCCATATGCCACCTGAATCCTGCCATCCTCCTCCCGAACCGCCAAGCCATTCACCCAGAATTGCCCGGGAAGCCACCAGGCGCCGTTCGCTTTCCGTTAGCGGGCCTGATAAGGAAGCTGTCTGCCCGGTAGCCCTCATGCACACAGAGATCATAGAGGCCAGCAGGTTCGTCGACACGGCCAGGCGCGAACCCTTGGGAATATTATTTACATGACTGACCAGTTCTATCCCCTTGCCCGCACCGAGCATTTTCTCCAACAGGTCGGAGAGCGGCATTCCCGAACCTTCCATTCCCGAAGGGAGGATCCCGCTAGCAATAACAGCTGCCTTCAGCAGTCCAAGGTAATCCATTGCGAAGTCGAAGACTTCCTCAAGCCTGGTAATGCTGCTGCTGGCGCCAAGATCTATGCTGGTCAGTTTAAGGATGGGTTCGTCAATAACCCTGAAATAGGCATTAATGGGAGGTTCGGGAGCTTTTGTCCTGCCTTTGTCCCGGATCTCCAGGTTAACCGAGATATTCAGGACCTGCGCGCCTTCAGGAAAATCCATACCGAGGAAGAATATATCGCTCCAACCGCTGTGGGTGATATCCATCCGCACCGGGGTGGATTCATGCAGGAGGGGGAACAATCCCGTATCCGGATCACATTCCAGCAATTCCCTTCTTATGCTGAGGGGATGGTCATGGGGGTGGCCGCAGCGGAACATCCACTGGTTGCCCAGGGTATGACGGACACTGTACCGGACCTGGTCGGCCAGGGTCTGGAAAGCCAGTTTATGATATGCTTCTGCCAGCCCGCTGGAGATCCCTTCGTTGGGACCATGCTCCAGTTGTATCCTGATAAATATATCGATGGCCTGTTCAAACCGCCGTTTAAGCATATGGTCATAGGCCTCGAAGGGTATGAGTCCCTCATGACTGATCCCCGGCCGCAGGGATAAGTAAAAACGATGGATGGCATAAAGAAAGAAAAGAGCCCGGACCCTGTGGTAGAGGTTCTCACTGGTTTTCCTGAAGGACTCAAGTTCTTCGCATTCTTTCAGCAGGTCCTCCGTTAAGGCAGGGCGGCAGAATTTGTCGAGGGACTGGTCCCTGATGTCCGCTTTCCCGGAGGTTATGATCTCGATGAGTTTTCCCATAGGATTAAGGTCCCCGTTAAGCATTCTTCAATGCAAAGAATTCCAGCAGTTCATTCAGCACCTGGTCGCGTTCTTTCCCGTGCAGTGCAAGCGCAAGCTGGGCTTTCAGCAAACCGTACTTCTCACCCATATCATAACGCAGGTCACTTTTCTCAAGTGCCAGGTACTGCTCCGTCCGGGCCAGCCTGTTCAGGGCGGAGGACAGATCGATTTTTTTTCCTTTGCCGGCTTTCAACTCCTCATTAAGGGTATCCATGAGGACCGGGGTTAAAACGTGCATTCCGAAGAAACAGAGATAGTGACCGGACCGCAGTCCGGGTACAAGCAGTTTCTGTTCTGCTTCCGTGGGTGTGGGTTTCTCGATGACGGTCTCAACCTGGTATGCATCTTTCACACCCTGGAGGCGTTTTCCTCCCACCACACCAAAATTAGGGATCAGGCTTTCTCTGGTTGGTTGAACTGCAGATACGGCACATTCATGCTTCTCGGCAAACTCGACAAGGTGCTGTGCGCAGGGTTTGCCTGTAAGGTTGACATACAGGTGGTCCCCCACCAGGTGCAGGAAAGGATCTTTTCCCGTAAAGGAATGGGCACAGGCAAGGGCATGTCCGTAACCGCCAGGCTTATCCTGGTGCACGAAGGTAATGGCATGAGCATGATCACCGATCACCTCCCCGTAGGGTATCTC
>CBFDEE010000269.1:0-4147 GCA_965603745.1 uncultured Bacteroides sp.
TATCCGGGAAACAAAGACCCCTCCCGACCGGAGGGTCCCCTTTTCACCGGCCCAGCTGGCGGAACTGAAATCGAAATACCCGGATCACGAGTTCATGGTCGAATCCAGCCCCATCCGCTGCTTCACGGACCGGGAATACGAGGATGCCGGGATCGAGGTGAGGTATGAGCCGGAAGATCAGCGGGGTGAAGTAACCGATACGGGGACCAGTACCCGGGAGGTGATGGGGGACTGCGATATCCTTTTCGGGGTGAAGGAGGTGGAGATCGATATGCTGATCCCGGGCAAGACCTATTTGTTTTTCTCCCATACTGCCAAGGAGCAGTCCTATAATCGTGAACTCCTGCAGGAGATCTCGGACAGGAAGATCAGCCTGGTGGATTACGAATACCTTACGGATACCGAAGGCATCCGCCTGGTGGCCTTCGGAAAGTGGGCCGGGATCGTAGGGGCCTATAACGGGCTCCGGGCATACGGCGAACGTTACCGGCAATATACCCTGAAACCTGCCCATGAATGCCATGATATGGAAGAGATCAAGAAGCAACTGGCCGGGGTAAAAAAGGTGTTTGCGGAACTTCCGCCGATGAAGATCCTTGTGACCGGCGGAGGGCGTGTGGCTTTCGGGGCGATGGAAACCCTCGGTGAACTGGGACTGGAAGTTGTTCCCCCGGGAAATTACCTCCAGGATGAGTTCGGCAAACCTGTGATCTGCCGGATCGATCCCTGGGATTATGTACGGCGGACAGACGGGGAGAGGTTCGAACTTGCACATTTTTTCAGGCACCCGGAAATGTACGAATCCACCTTTAAACCCTATACAAAAGTCACCGATCTGTTCATTACCTGCCATTACTGGGATCCGCGCTCGCCGGTGTTCATGACCCCCTCCGATATGCGTGAACCGGATTTCCATATGCGCGTGATTGCCGATGTGAGCTGCGATATCAGGGACCCCATCCCCTCGACCCTGAGAGCATCCACAATCGCAGAGCCATTCTACGGGTACGATCCCCTGACTGAGACCGAGACACCTCCCTTTGACCTTCGGAGCATCACGGTCATGGCGGTGGACAACCTGCCCGGGGAATTACCCAGGGATGCCTCGGTGGATTTCGGCTCCCTCCTGGCGGAAAAGATCCTGCCTCCCATGCTTGGAAGTGATCCGGACGGGATCATGAAACGGGCCACCATCATCCGGAAGGGAAAACTGACCGAGCATTTCAGCTACCTTGAGGATTACCTGGCTGAGAGATAGTAGCCGTTTTCAGCTACCTCGAGGATTACCTGGCTGGGAGATAGCGACCGTTCCGAATACCCTGCAATACTATTCCATAAGGGGACTGCGTTTGATAAAAAACCAGATCCCTACCGAAATGTATCCAGAAACCAGAATTCCTCCAAATACCAGAATCCTGCCGTTCGTGCTCTTTTCTTTACTATTTCTGTCCGGCAGAATGCCTGCATCCGGACAGGACATGGCGGGCAGTACCGTGATAAAAATGTTTGCTAATTTCTTTTATACAGATCCTGTGCGAACCGAATCCCAGGGTCCGGGTATGAATACCGTCACGGTTGAGCAGTACAGTTACATCCGGACCGGGTATTTTACACCGGCCGTGAGTTTTGAAAGGTTGAACGGGGACTTCCATGAGATCGAGCTGTCGGAACTCATGATAAACCGGACGGACCAGAAGGTCAGCTATAAATTCACTGACGACAGCACATCGCTGCTTGTCAGCGGGGAACGGACCATCGATCTCGGGCTGGCGTTCAGGTACGAGTACAATTTAAATTTGATGAAAAACAGGCCGGATGCCAGGTTTCGTCCGTTTATCGGGTTCGCGGCCAGCCCTTATTTCTCAAGGGCCAGTATAAAATATTTTGTATCCCTTACCTATCCGGAGAGTGAGACCCGGTTCGGAGTGGCATTGGCGATCGTTCCCGGGATACAGTACAACATCAATGAAAACTGGTTCCTGGAATTTAATATACCTCTTACCATAGCGGATGTCATACTGAAGTTTGATTCGGTTGATAACCCGGTCCTGGATACTTCCCTCAGAAAAACCGCAACCCTCGAAATCCTGGAATTCCCTGCGCAGATCCACCTCAGGCTGGGAGCCGGGCTTCGTTTCTGAGCAGGCTTTGGCTGTTAATCTGCCCGGCGACCGATATTTGTCGGCAGGCCATCCGATATTTAGCCCTATTTCGGGACAGAAAGGTCTTCGCTCAGCTTATTTTTAAAGCAAGAAAACAATTAAACCAGTTTCACAATGAAAAAATCCGCCTATCTGTTAAGTATTACAGTAGCTGTTTTCGGGATTGCTGCCATACCACCGCGGAAGAGTTCGACGACCTTTACGAAGAACTCCACAACATGCTTATAACGAAAGGGTGGGATGACTCATCGGGGTATTTAGTAGCCGGTGTTGTACTTAACTTCAGCTATTCACAACCCGGGTTATATCATGGCCCTGCTGAAGAATTCCATTCAGCACCTGAGCAACTAAAAGGAATTATCAGAGGGAGAGGCTCCTGCATGATGCTGGAGCCTTTTCTTTTTTTATATTTGAGCCCTTTATTATCAAAGCTTATCGGAGTGAGTAAGGATAAGAACATGCCAAAAAGAAAGACCTGGGAGCATCCCTGGCGTTACCGGGAGAGTTTCCTGGTAGTGATGGAGCTTGCATTGCTGGGACTGATATTCCAGGTTCTTGCAGGGGGACGGGGAGCGCCGCTGATGAAGTGGCCTGTGAATGCAATTGTCGGAGCAGGAATCATTCTAATTGTCGCCGTTATATACCGCCGGTTTAAAAAACAGCCCTTTGTTAAATGGATGTCCAGTGTACCTGCTGCCATCTCCGCCATAAGCTTCTTTGCTGTCGTTGTACTGCTGCTCGGATTCATTCCGCAGGACGGGGCATCGGGGAACCGCTTTGTGAACCTGATGGGATTCTCACGTATGAAGAACAGCTGGCTGATGATGGTATCCGGGATGTATTTCCTGGTTATACTCGGTTTTGTCGCCATGCGGAGATCGAGTCCCCTGAACCGGAAAAACATCGGTTTCCTTCTGAATCATGCGGGACTGTGGATCACCATAGCGGCCGGGTACCTGGGATCGGGTGACCTGGAGAAGCTGAATCTCCGGCTGATGGAGGAACATACTGCCATGAACCTGGCACTCAATATGCGTACCGGGCAAATCGACAGCCTTCCTTTTGCTGTGGGACTGATAGATTTTGCGATACAGTATTATAACCCGAAGATGGGCATCCTGGACGGAACCACAGGCAAACTCCTGGAAGAGGGAGAGTCTGTCAAGATCATTGAAGAAGGACTGAGCACCGCCCTGCTGGAATGGGATATTGAGGTTATCCGGTATCTGCCCGACGCCTATTCAATGATGCACGGGGGCGGATATGTTGAGCGGGATACCATGGGAGCTGCTCCGGCTGCCCTGGTGAAGGTGGTGAATCGTAATACTGGACTCGGACAGGAAGGCTGGATCTCCTGCGGAAGTTTCATGGTCATGTTCTCCCACCTGCAGCTTGACCATATGCATTACCTGGCAATGACCACACCGGAACCGCAGAAATATTCCTCAGACCTGGTAATTGTGGACCCGGAGGAGGGAGAGAAGAGAATTACAGTTGAAGTCAACAAACCATACAAACACAGGGGATGGAAACTGTATCAGCAGTCCTATGATAAACGTATGGGCAAATGGTCACAGATATCGGTCCTGGAAGCCGTCCGGGATACCTGGCTGCCACTGGTGTATGCCGGCATCTTCATGCTGCTGGCAGGGGCCGCATACCTGTTCTGGACCGGCAGTCAAACAAAAGAATAATCGAAGATGGACTGGATAAATTTTCCGGCATTTGCCGGCGTAACATTTCTGAGCTGGTTCCTGGGATCCTCGATGGTCGGGTTTTCCGCGAAGGGGAAGTGGAGTGAGAATGCTGGCATGGGATTGCTTATCCTGGGAAACCTTGCCATGGTACTTTTTGCAGTACTGCTCTGGATACACCTGGAGCGGCCGCCGATGCGCACACTCGGGGAGACCCGCCTCTGGTATTCCATATTCCTGCCCTTTGTCGGGATCGTAACCTACTTCCGCTGGCGTTATAAACTGTTCCTG
>CBFDEE010000270.1:0-4139 GCA_965603745.1 uncultured Bacteroides sp.
ATACGGCAAGTCACACATGGACGAAATACACCTGTCCCTGGCCGAACAAATAGATGAAGTAAGCTATACAGTCTTTATCTCATTGCAGTGACTTGCATGCCGCTCCTGCAATGTTAATGCTCCGAATCCCGTCAGCCGGCCCGGCAGATATCAATTTTCATCCCTGATCCATTCAATAATCCTGGAATCGAAAGGACTGGTTCTGGGCGAAACCACTCCTTCCAGGCTGCCGTCCTCATTCACCATGTATTTCTGGAAATTCCACTTTACCGAAGAATTCATTTTGCCGTTAGCCTCCTTGCGGGTGAGCCACCGGTAAACGGGATGCATATCCTTTCCCTTGACGGAAATCTTTGCCATCATGGGAAAACTTACTCCGTAATTCCGGGTGCAGAACTCCCGGATATCCTCATTGGTACCCGGCTCCTGCTTCATGAAATTATTCGCCGGGAATCCGATAACCATGAAATCTTCATCCCTGTAATCTTCGTAGAGCTTCTGTAGATCAGCATACTGGGGAGTAAAACCGCATTTTGAAGCGGTGTTCACTACCAGGACTTTCATGCCCTTAAGCTTAGCCAGGTCGAATGGCTCTCCTTCAAGGGTTTCTACCCTGAAGTCATGGAAACTTTTTCCTGTTTGTGCAATGCCTGTCATAGTAATAATTGCTAGTGCAATGGCTGTGAATAATATTTTCTTCATTGTTTATCTGAATAGTGGCCTGGTGGCTGGCTAATGGGCAATCCCGAACTCCTGGAATCCACGGAATCCGGATTCCGAATGGATCACATCGTCCACGCGTGAATGGCCGGGTCCTCTCCTGCACCAGTCCAGCAACAACTCCAGGCTGAGATCATCCCCCTCGGCTTCCATATATACGGAGCCATCCTGTTCGTTCCTTACAAAGCCATTAAGATTGAACGAACGGGCAGCCTTCATGGCTGAATAACGAAATCCAACACCCTGTACTCGTCCCTTCACCCGTATATTATAATGTTTCATGAGATCACCGTGATCATAACCATATTTCAGCCTTCACGTGGATTCATCCGAATTCTTCCCGGGAACTTGACTTTTCGGATCGAAATTAGTAAAATTAATTATGCGAATACTGGATGTTTTTTTTACGGTCTTTCATACCTGCCTGGTCCTGTTCATCCTTAGCGGCTGGATCTGGGAAAAAACCCGGCGGCTGAACCTTGTAATTATCCTGCTTACGGCAGGTTCCTGGCTGGTACTTGGAATATTTTACGGACTGGGCTACTGTCCCCTGACCGACTGGCACTTTAAGATCCTGGAGCGCCTCGGGCATACGGGGCTCCCCTCCTCCTACATCAGTTTTCTTATCACCCGCCTGACCGGGTTCCGTCCTGACCAGGGCATCGTGGATGCTGCAACCGCATGGGGACTGATTCTCGCCTTCTGCGCCAGTCTGTATTTTAATTTCAGGAAGCATCTCGCCCGCCTTTTCCGCCGTTGACCCGCGTCAGGGTATGAACTCCTCCTGCAAGCAGCCAGACGGTCAGGATCAGGATGACAAGCGACATGGTCACAAGTGCATAATCCTGCTGTGCCCGGAAGTATGCCAGGTTCTTTACCATGGCCCAAACCGTGACCAGCAGTACAAATACCATCGGGATCAGGGTGATCAGGATATTTTTCTTTTTCTGGTACAGCCAGACGGTAACGATCCCGAGCGCGAGGGCAGCCAGTAGCTGGTTAAGGGATCCGAAAAGCGGCCACAGGATCATGGCGCCGGTGGCGCCGGGCCTTATGAAAGCCATGATCATTGCAGCCACTACGACAAAGGCTGTGGCCGCATACCGGTTGCTCACGGGTTTTCTGACCCTGCCCTGTTTATCCCTGAATATTTCCTGCAGTGACAGACGCTGGATCCTGGCAGCCGAATCGAGTGTTGTATTGGCAAAACTGACAATAAAAACTGCGATCATGCTCTTCCCGAGGACCGAAGGAATGCCGAAACTTCCGAAAAGGTTTGAGGCCCCGATGATAAAAGCCTCAAGCTTGTCATCGATTCCGCTGAAAGCGGCCCAGGATGAATATTGCTGCCTGAATGCATCCATCCCCGTGAATATCCTTCCTTCCTTCTCAAGCCCGAGTCCAAGTCCCCCGGCAACGGCCATAATTACAAGTACGGCCAGGAAGCTTTCCCACAGCATCCCGCCGTAGCCTATAAACAGGGTGTCTTTCTCACGGTCCACCTGCTTGACCGTGGTTCCCGAGCTGGCGAGCGAGTGAAAACCGCTGATGGCTCCGCAGGCAATGGTTATAAACAGGACCGGCATCAGGTCAGGAACATCGGATCCTTCTGTGAATGCGGCGCTGTTAAAGGCCGGGGCCGAGATCTCCGGATGGGCAACCGCAAGTCCCGTTATAAGCAGCACGATCGCCACAAGCAACTGGTGCGAATTAATATAATCCCTTGGCTGCAGAAGCTTCTGAACGGGAACGGTTGAGGCAAAGAACACGTAGACGAATAACAGCAGGCACCAGGTCACCACTGCCGAGCCGGCGATCGGGGGCATGCGGATGGGCAGGTATACCCCGATGATCACAGTGATATACATCAGGATCACCGCAATGATGGAAAACAGGAGGTCGTTCCTCCCCCTGCGGATCATCCAGCCGAGCCAGACTGCAATGGGTATCTGCATCCATACTGGGAATACGGCTTCGGGGTAGAGCTCGAACAGAACCCCTACGATCATTGCAAATACGGAAAGTACGATGAACAGCAGGAACTGCATCAGGAACTGGAAGGCATACCTTGTCCCCGGCCCGATCATATCCCCCGCCAGGTCCCCTATGGTCTTGCCCCGGCTTCTCGCCGAAACGACCATCGTGGAAAAATCATGAACGGCTCCCATGAAGATCGATCCGAGAAATACCCAGATGAATGCGGGAACCCAGCCCCAGATGATCCCGATGGCCGGTCCGACGATCGGTCCGAGTCCCGCGATAGTAGTAAAATGATGCCCAAAAATAATATGCGCTTTGGTCGGAACAAAATCCACCCCGTCCCTGAATTCATGGGCAGGCATCCGGGTTTCTGATGAGAGCCTGAACACCTTCCGCGCCAGGAACCGGCCGTATAACCTGTATGCCAGGAGATAACCCGCTAAAGCCAGAATGGTGAGAACCAGAGAGTTCATATGATGAAATGATGCAAGTCATTCCAAATATAAGGATAATACGAAATAAATCTTTCCTGCCCCCCCGGGCTGCCCAATTTCATGCTGCAGATATGCCGGAGATCGAAGAATTCTGTGTATATTGGATACAGGGAATTCATCCCGCCAACTAATACTAAATAACTGATATTAAAATCAATGGAAAAAACAACAAGAAGAAAATTCCTGGCTTCCGTAAGCATGCTTGCCGCGAGCGCAGCATTGCCCCTCAGCGCATTTAGTTTCGGATCCGCCAGCAAATTAAAGATTGCCCTTGTAGGAACCGGCACCAGGGGTATCGGGTTCTGGGGTAAAAGGCTCCGCGAGGAATATTCGGACATCCTTGAATTCGTCGGCTTATGCGATATCAATCCCGGCCGGCTGGAATTCGGGCGCAAGTATATCGGGACCGACTGTCCCACTTTCCTCGATTTCGATAAAATGATCCTTGAGACCAAACCCGACCTGGTCATTGTAACCACCAAGGATTCAATGCATCACAAGTATATTATCAGGGGACTCGACATGGGTTGCGATGTGCTGACCGAGAAGCCCCTTACCATTGATGAGACCAAGTGCCAGGCCATCATTGACGCCGAAAGAAGGTCCGGCAAGAAATTGATCGTGGGATTCAATTACCGCTGGAGTCCCTACAACACCAGGATCAAGGAACTGCTCGCCGAAAATACGATCGGGAAACTGACATCCGTCGATTTCCACTGGTATCTGAACACCTTCCACGGCGCTTCCTATTTCAGGAGGTGGCACGGGCTCAGGCAGTCCGGCGGCACCCTCTGGGTGCATAAAGCCACCCACCATTTCGACCTGCTGAACTGGTGGATCAATTCCGATCCGGCAGAGGTTTTTGCCTACGGTGACCTGGAACACTATGGCAGCAACGGACCTTTCCGCGGAGATAACTGCCGCACATGCCCCCATAAATCCGAG
>CBFDEE010000271.1:0-4099 GCA_965603745.1 uncultured Bacteroides sp.
ATCAGTTAACCTTGGCGGTGATGTTATTCAAACTGCTTCATCAGCATCTTTTGCGGGACTGCTGGGAGAGGATATCATCGGTTGTGTCATAGATCTTACGGTGGAGACCGAAGATGAAGATTTCGGAGTGGGTAATGGAACAGCTGAACTTACCATTGCCGGGGGGACGGCCCCCTACCAGATTGCCTGGTCAACAGGGGATACCGGTACGGCGTCCATCGATAGCTTGCTTGCCGGGACCTACCAGGTTACGGTTGTGGATGATAAGGGCTGTGAGCAATTCGGGCTTTTCTCCATTAATATCAAGAACGGACCTGTGATCAGCCTGGATGAATTAGGGAACGTAAGCTGCCATGGTGAAGGGGATGGATTTATCGATATCAGTGTGACCGGAGGCACCGAACCCTATACATACTCCTGGGATAACGGGTATGATACTCAAGACCTGCATAACCTTCAGGCTGCACCCTATACAATAACTGTTACCGATGCCGGGGGACTGATGGTTGCCAAGGAATTCACAATCGAAGAACCAAAACCACTCGATGTTTCATATACAATTAATGAAGCCAGCTGCGGGGGTGCCAGTGACGGGTCCATTGACGTATTTACTTCCGGCGGGACAAAACCCTATGACTGGGAATGGAATACCGGGGTTTTTACCCAGTCCCTCACAGGGGAGAAAGCAGGTAAATACACCCTTACTGTACTCGATGCGAATAACTGCGAACTGAAGGCCGATATCCCCTTAAGCGAAAAGAATGCTCCCATTGTTGAAACCGTGTACATAGAACCCGCAGACTGTGGCATTGCCAACGGGGCGGCAAAAGTCAGAGTAGTAGACGCCACCATCGGAAATATAAATTACCTGTGGTCCGATTCTGAGGAAACCACAGATCCTGAAATAACCGGGCAGAGAGCCCGGGGTTATTTCGTAACAGTGACCATTGAAGGAGAAGGTTGCACGAGGATTCATCTGGTGAATATTCCGGAACAAAAGCCACTTGATAATCAAATATGCCTGGTTACCGTAGATACCGCGATCGGATCAAATCTGGTTGTCTGGGAGAAGGTGGAAGATGCAATAATCTATCATGTGTATCGTGAAACTTCTGCAAAAGATGTTTATCTCCTGGCCGGTTCCGTCCCGGGAGGGGATCTCTCGGTATTCACGGATACCGTTGCCAATCCGATGATACGGTCCTATCGCTATAAAATCGCGGCAGTTGATGAATGCGGAACTGAATCCTTCCTGAGCCACCTTCATAAAACCGTTCATCTGACCATCAGTCCGGGGCTATATGATTATATTGTAAATCTGCGCTGGGATGATTACATCGGAGAAACCTTTGACAGGTTTGAGGTCTGGCGATATTCCAGTCTTTACAGCTGGGAAAAGCTTGAAGATTTGCCAAGTAACCTGAAATCCTATACGGATGATGCAGTCCCTCCAGGTAAAGTATGGTATAATGTCAGGGTGCCGATGCCGAATCCATGTGAACCGACGGGGAATAATAAAGTGGGAACCGGCCCCTATAATCACTCGCTTTCCAATATGGATAATAACAAACTAAAGGAAACCCGGGTGGAGACGCATATGTCAGACCAGTTCTATATTTATCCAAATCCCAGCAAGGGACAAGTCACGGTCTGGAGCGAGGAATTCCGGATTACCGATGGAGAAATTCGGGTCACGGACCTTGCCGGGCGACTGGTCATGATCCGGAAATTCGAACAAAACCTGTCAGGGCGACTTGAGCTCGATCTCAGCGCGCAACCTGCCGGTTCTTATATGGTACAGCTAAGAATAGACGAACAGGTATTCTTCCAGAAATTGGTTAAACAATAAGCGGCCTGTTCATCATCGCTGCACGGTTAGCAGCAGACGTGAAATTCCAGATCCGTGAGACAATCTCAGTACCGTAAGAATCGACCGGGTTCTTTGCCGTTTTCATTTTTTGTTTATCTTTAAGCCCTCTTATAAAAGGAGTTGTTTTTACTGGCAATTAATATTAATAAAGAGCTGAAATTCAGTATTTTAAAGCCTGGCCGACAAACAGGTACCGGCAGGTTTATTTATGTAATAATCCAAAAAGAATTTTAAAATGATGCAGAGTAATTTATTCTGGATCGTACCCATTGCTTCAGTACTGGCACTGTTCTTTGCTTGGTACTTTTTCCGGACCATGATGAAAGAGAGTGAGGGTACGGACACGATGAAAAAAATCGCCTCACATGTAAGAAAGGGTGCGATGGCCTATATCAGGCAGCAGTATAAGATCGTCGGTATTTTCTTTCTTGTACTGACAATTGTGTTTTCCATACTTGCCTATGGACTGAATCTTCAGAATGAATGGGTTCCGTTCGCATTCCTTACGGGAGGGTTTTTCTCGGGACTCGCAGGCTTCCTGGGTATGAAGACAGCCACCTTTGCCTCGGCAAGGACAGCCAACGCGGCGCAGAAGAGTCTTAACCGGGGACTAAAAGTTGCCTTCCGGTCGGGTGCCGTGATGGGACTGGTTGTTGTGGGACTCGGACTGCTCGATATTTCTCTCTGGTTTATCCTTTTGAATAAATTCATTGTTGTTGAAGCAGGAGAAAAACTGGCTATTATTACTACTACAATGCTTACTTTCGGCATGGGTGCTTCTGCACAGGCCCTGTTTGCAAGGGTAGGAGGAGGGATCTTTACCAAGGCCGCCGATGTCGGCGCTGACCTGGTTGGGAAAGTGGAAGCAGGAATACCTGAAGATGATCCCAGAAATCCGGCGACAATTGCCGATAATGTAGGAGATAATGTGGGGGATGTTGCCGGAATGGGAGCAGACCTCTATGAGTCCTATTGCGGATCCATCCTTGCCACGGGTGCCCTGGGTGCCGCTGCATTCAGAGCTAATCCTGAATTGCAGTTCAAGGCCGTGCTTGCCCCAATGCTAATCGCAGCCGTCGGTATCGTACTTTCAATTATTGGCATCTATATGGTACGCACAAAAGAAGATGCCACCCAGCGGAACCTCCTGAATGCACTCGGCAGGGGAGTGAACATCAGCTCCATTCTGATCGTTATCCTATCACTGGTTGTTCTCTATGTTTTGGATGTGCCTAATTACTGGGGTGTCTGGGGTGCCATTGTAACGGGACTGGTAGTAGGCATCGTCATCGGCAAGGCGACAGAATTTTTTACTTCTGAAGAATTTAAGCCAACTCAAAGAATTGCTGCAAGTTCTGATACGGGACCAGCAACTGTTATTATCTCCGGGATCGGGGTTGGAATGACATCAACCGTTGTTCCTGTTTTATCAGTTGTTGTAGGAATAATTTTCGCCTACCTTTTTGCTGCGGGATTTGACCTAACCAATATGGGCATGGGACTTTACGGGATTGGTATCGCAGCTGTCGGTATGCTTTCCACACTGGGGATCACCCTGGCTACAGATGCCTACGGTCCCATCGCAGATAACGCAGGCGGAAATGCCGAGATGAGCGGACTGGATCCGGAAGTCAGGAAACGAACGGACGCCCTGGATTCACTTGGAAACACAACGGCTGCCACCGGTAAAGGATTTGCCATCGGTTCGGCCGCCCTGACCGCCCTGGCATTGCTGGCTGCTTACATCGAGGAAATTAAAGTCGGGATCGCCAGGCTGCTGACAGAAGCAGGCTGGACCGAGTACATCTTTCCGGATAGTACGGTCATTGCCAGTGCAGATGAACTGCATCATTTTTCATTCGCTGACTTTATGGGTCTTTTCGAGGTTCACCTGATGAATCCCAAGACCCTGGTTGGGATATTCATCGGGGCAATGATGGCCTTCATGTTCTCCGGGCTTACCATGAATGCGGTGGGCCGCGCTGCCGCGCGTATGGTGGAAGAGGTGAGGCGGCAGTTCCGCGAGATCAAGGGAATACTGGAGGGTGAGACCGAACCGGATTATGCCAAATGCGTGGCAATCTCCACAAAAGGTGCCCAGATCGAAATGATCCTACCTTCCTTGCTTGCCATTGTTGTTCCTATTATCACCGGTCTGATCTTCGGTATTGCCGGGTCTATGGGATTGCTTGTCGGTGCGCTTTCATCCGGGTTTGTACTTGCCATTTT
>CBFDEE010000272.1:0-4091 GCA_965603745.1 uncultured Bacteroides sp.
GGCCCTGCAATACAATACCTCCTTCAGTGAGAATGTGCATTCCTATGTCAATAATATCAATACCATTGAAGGAGGTACTCATCTTGCCGGTTTCAGAAGGGGACTCACCCGAACGCTTAAGACATATGCGGAGAAATCCGGCATGCTGGCCAAACTTAAATTCGATATCAGCGGGGATGATTTCAGGGAAGGTCTTACTGCAGTAATCTCAATCAAGGTCCAGGAACCCCAGTTCGAGGGACAGACGAAGACCAAACTCGGTAACTCCGAAGTTATGGGAGCCGTTGACCAGGCCATATCGGCTGACCTGGCACATTACCTGGAAGAAAACCCAAAAGATGCCAGGAGCATTGTCCAGAAAGTGATCCTTGCAGCGACCGCCCGCCATGCGGCCCGTAAGGCCAGGGAACTTGTACAGCGCAAGAATGTACTTTCCGGAGCCGGATTGCCGGGAAAACTGGCCGATTGTGCGGAAAAGGACCCGGCAGTATCGGAACTCTACCTGGTGGAGGGTGATTCTGCGGGAGGTACCGCCAAGCAGGGGAGGGACAGGCATTTCCAGGCGATCATGCCCCTGAGGGGCAAGATCCTGAATGTGGAAAAGGCTATGCAGCATAAGATCTTTGAGAACGAAGAGATCAAGAATATATTTACCGCTCTGGGAGTGACCATCGGTACGGAAGAGGACAGCAAGGCATTGAACATGGAGAAGCTCCGGTACCATAAGATCATTATCATGACGGATGCAGATGTGGACGGAAGCCATATCACCACCCTGATCATGACCTTCTTTTTCCGTTATATGACAGAATTGATCCAGGAAGGTTACCTGTATATCGCTACACCTCCACTCTATCTTATTAGGAAGGCGAAAAACGAAAGGTATTGCTGGTCTGAGGAAGAGCGGGTAAAAACGGTGAAGGAATTCAGCAAGAACGGCAGCGAAAGCGGGATCCATATCCAGCGTTACAAGGGTCTGGGTGAGATGAATGCAGAGCAGCTCTGGGAAACGACCATGAACCCGGAGAACCGTACACTCAGGCAGGTTACCATTGATAGCGCAGCCGAAGCCGATCGTATCTTTTCCATGCTGATGGGAGATGATGTGCCTCCACGCCGGGAATTCATCGAAACACACGCGAAATACGCCAATATCGACGTTTAGGGCTTCGGGCATAGCCGGATTGCTGCTACATCGCTTCGCAATGTCAGGCAGCAATCCGGCTATGCCCTCAGCATACATACAATTGCTGCTACATCGCTTCGCAATGTCAGGCAGCGATACAACCGTAAGCTTATTATTATCTTTCATGAGGCTTATTATGTGTGAAATTCAAATCGCCCGGATGTGAAAAAAGTACACGGCATTCTGGTATTTCTGATAACAGTCTTTTTACCTCTTTCATGCCAAGGGCAGCTGAAGCTGCCACAGCTTATCGGTGACGGCATGGTCCTCCAGCGTGATCAGAATGTAAGAATCTGGGGCTGGGCTGAAAACGGCGCCCCGGTATCGGTCCGATTTATGGATTCTACCTTCCATTGCAAGGCAGACGGGGCAGGCCAGTGGGAAATCAGCCTTCCTGCATCAGCGGCCGGGGGACCTTATGAAATGCAGATCTTTTCCGGAGATACCATTACCATCAGGGATATTGTGTACGGCGATGTCTGGATCTGTTCAGGCCAGTCAAATATGGAATTGCCGATGAGCAGAGTAAGCTGGGTCTATGGGAATGAAATAGCTAATTCTGAGAATGAATTCATAAGGCATTTTTATGTGCCGAGAAAGTATGATTTCAGCGGACCGCAGGAGGATTTATCTGCCGGCAGGTGGGAAAAGGCCAATCCCGGAAATGTTCCCGGGTTCTCGGCAGTGGCTTATTTTTTCGCAAAAGAACTGTATGATGAATACAAAGTCCCCGTTGGCATCATAAACACAGCCCTGGGCGGTTCTCCTGCTGAGGCATGGATGAGCGGGGAAGCCATAAAGGAATTTCCCATGCATTATGAGGTAGCACAGCGTTTCAGGGACAGCTCACTGAGAGACAGTATAATACATGGGGACAGGGCCCGGATCCATGCATGGTATAAACTGTTAAGGCAAAGGGACGAGGGATACAGGGACCCGCGGAACCTGTGGTACGATCAGGACCTCAATACATCCGAATGGGACAGGATGGATGTGCCCGGTTACTGGTCAGACACACCGCTGGGTGCGGTAAACGGTGTAGTATGGTTCAGGAAACAGGTCAGCATACCGTGCTCCATGGCCGGAAAGCCCGCCAAACTTGTCATGGGAAGGATCGTTGATGCGGATTCCGTCTTTGTCAATGCTGAACTTGTTGGCTCGACTTCATACCAGTATCCTCCCAGGAGATATGATATACCATCAGGCCTGCTCTCCGAAGGCGAGAATTCCATTGTTGTTCGTGTGATCAGCAACATGGGCAGGGGGGGCTTTGTTTATGATAAGCCCTACCGGATATTTACCGGAACCGATACGCTTGACCTGGAGGGGGAATGGCATTACCGGCTTGGCGCTGAAATGGAACCACTGGCGGGTGAGGCTTTTATCAGATGGAAACCGACCGGCCTTTACAATGCCATGATCGCACCGCTCCATCACTACCGGATCAGGGGAGTGCTGTGGTACCAGGGTGAAGCTAACGCGCATGACCCGGTGAAATACAGAGAACTGATGCAGGCACTGATCGGGGACTGGAGGGCGCACTGGATGCAGGGTGATTTCCCCTTTATATTTGCACAACTGCATAATTTTATGAAGCCAGCAGATCAGCCGGGGGAAAGCAACTGGGCCCTTGCAAGGGAATCCCAGCTCAGGACATTATCCGTACCAAATACGGGGATGGCGGTTACTATTGACCTTGGGGAGTGGAACGACATTCATCCCCTGAATAAAAAAGATGTAGGCAGCCGGCTTGCCCTGGCAGCCCGGAAAGTTGCCTATGAAGAAGAAGGAATCGTTTCTTCCGGGCCGGTTTACCAATCAAAGAAAATTGACGGAGATAAAATAATCATGTCGTTTACAGACACAGGAAGCGGATTGATTGCCAGGGGAGGAGGGGAATTAAAACACTTTGCGCTTGCCGGGGCTGACAGGAAATTTGTCTGGGCATCCGCGTACATTAAGGGTGATAAGGTTGTAGTCCACAGCGATAAGGTCCCCAATCCGGTTGCTGTGAGATATGCCTGGGCCGACAATCCGGAAGGGGCGAACCTGTATAACCGGGAAGGACTGCCCGCATCGCCTTTCAGGACGGATGACTGGATCAGCACAGAAAACCAGGGCAGATAATCAGGGATATACAAAAATCTATGTGTTTTTATTGGCCCTGTTGATGACTTTGAGGGCTTCGCGCTTGCTGAGACCGGAGAGTTCGGGATGGTCAGCGACATATGTCCGGACGGTTTCCGGATCTGTTTTGGAATATTCCCGCAGGATCCAGCCAATAGCTTTGCGAATCCAGAAACTTTTATGGCCGGAAAGCTCCCCGATGAAACCGAACAGAAGATCCAGGTCAGTGTCTCCCCTGTATTTCAGCTGGAATAGCAGGCAGCTGCGTTGCAGCCAGATATTTCCCGATCCCATCCAGCGCCCGGTTGTGGAAGGGATCATTTCCGGGTGCTTTTTAAACAGCTCACCCACAAACCACCCCGCGACTGCATCAACGGTATCCCACCAGGATTTAGTGGTAATGAGGTATTCAATCAGGGGTAGCTCTTCGGGGCCCAGCTTTTTTTTCATTCGATTCATCAGGTCAACAAGAGTGTGCTGCCATTCCCGCTCGTTCATTTCCCACAGGATGCGGGCGAGTTTTTCGATGCGTGACCAGTCCGGTAATCCGTATTCTTTAATGTGGGCGGTCATTAATGTCCTTCTCCGGGGTGTGCTGATACCATAGAAATCGTACCGGTCCTTCATGTACTTCTTCATACTTGAAGCTCGCTCCGGGTCTCGGTTCGCTTCGTAGGTTGCGATAAGGGGGGCCAGGTAGGATTCGATAGTCATATTTTACATTGCATAAGAGAATCTAGTGTCTTGTGTCCTATACCGGTAACCGTCTGCCACGCCT
>CBFDEE010000273.1:0-4077 GCA_965603745.1 uncultured Bacteroides sp.
CGAAGGAGGAAGGTGAATTTGAAGCAGGTACGGACAGTGTTTATATCTATGTATTCCTGGTCATTGCCCTGCTTATACTGATCATTGCCTGTGTGAATTTCATGAACCTTGCAACCGCAAAATCGGCAGCCCGTTCAAAGGAAGTTGCCCTGAGAAAGGTGGTTGGCGCCACACGCAGGCAGATCAGCATGCAGTTCCTTTCGGAATCCGTGATTTTCAGCTTTGTTGCGCTGGCCCTTTCGTTTGTTGTACTGGAATTAATGCTGCGCCCTTTTAATACCTATACGGGCAAAAACCTCGACATATTCTATTTCAACAACCTCTGGCTGATCCCTGTCTTCTTCCTGGGCGCCTTGCTTATCGGGATCTTTGCAGGAAGTTATCCGGCCTTCTACCTTTCCTCATTCAAGGTTCTGAATATCCTTAAAGGAAGGAATTTTGAGGGAATGTACAGCACACGGCTGAGAGGTTTCCTGGTGCTGTCGCAGTTCACGGTTTCGATCGTACTGTTCATCTCAAGCATGATCATTAACCAGCAGGTAAAATTCTTCAGGGAATCAAACCTGGGATTTAACAGGAACAACATTATCGTTGTTCAGCGGGCATATGCTCTGCAGGAAAAAAGGGAGGATTTTAAAAAGGTCCTGCTGAAGCATCCCAATATCAATGCAGCCTCGGTATCCGTCGCACTGCCGGGAAGGACCGTTGAGCAGTTCCCCTTCCGGGTGGATACCCTGGGCGGGACCCGCCTGGTATATTTCCGGCCCATGGAAGCTGACTTTGATTTCCTGCAGACCATGCAGATGCATGTTGTCAGCGGGGGTGCATACCAGCGTGATGACAGCAGCTGTTATGGCTCCATTCTGATCAATGAAGCGGCCGCCAGGGAAATGGGGGCTGAGGATCCAGTCGGCATGACTGTTTCCGGTATCGGCATGCTGGGCAACGAAATGGAATATACCATACGGGGAGTTGTAAGGGATTATCATTTTGAATCGCTGCATCATGAGATCAGTCCCCTGGCCATCG
Source organism: uncultured Bacteroides sp. (assembly GCA_965603745.1). GTDB lineage: Bacteria > Bacteroidota > Bacteroidia > Bacteroidales > SM23-62 > SM23-62. The sequence goes on from CBFDEE010000273.1 coordinate 1,030, forward strand.
GATTGATGCATGAAAAGGCACATCCCCAGTATCTGTCCGTAAGGATCTCCGGTGATCAGATGGACGAGACACTTGCCTATATCCGTACGGCATGGAATAAATTTGCGGGTGACGAGCCCTTTGACTATTACTTCCTGGATGCATACCTTAACAACCTTTATGACGAAGAAGAAACAACTGCCCACATATTTGCAATCTTTACTTTCCTGGCCATATTCATTGCTGCATTGGGACTGTTCGGGCTGGCCTCACATTCGGCAGAACAGAGAACCCGGGAGATAGGTATACGGAAGGCTATGGGAGCCTCCATGCCTAAAATAACCATGATGCTGTCCGCCCAGTTCACCAGCTGGGTGATCTGGGCGAACCTGATCGCTTTCCCGGTTGCCTACCTGGGCATGAAACTCTGGCTGGCTAAATTCTCCTACCACATCAATATTGAAGCCTGGCTGTTTTTCCTCGGGGCCATACTCGCCCTTATAATCGCCCTGTTTACGGTTATTTACCAGGCAATGCGCTCAGCCAGTGCAAATCCTGTTGAAGCCCTGCAGTATGAATGAGATAATGAAAAAACCATCCGGCAATTATAGGATTCCTTATCAAACCTCTGAACCATGTTTAAACATTTCATCAATGTCGCAATCAGATTAATTTTGCGGCAGAAGGTCCATTCCCTGATTAATGTACTGGGACTCGCCATAGGCCTGGCAAGCAGTCTGCTGATCACCATGTTCATCATGCATGAACTCAGTTATGACCGGTTTCATGAAAAAAACGACCAGATTTACCGCCTTTGCGTGAAAGGAAAGATCGGAGAGCAGGACATGAACATGGCCTGGACGGCAATGCCGACAGCGGAGGCATTCACCAGGGAATTCCCCGAGATAATAAACAGTTGCAGGCTTGATGTCAATGACAATGTTCTGATACGAAGGGGAGATAAAACCCTTATCGAGGATGAGATGCTCTGGGCGGACTCTACTTTCTTCGATATCTTTGATTTCAGGCTTCTCACGGGCGATCCGGACCAGGTCCTGAAGGAACCGAATACCATCGTGCTGAGCAAGGAAATGGCTCTAAAGTATTTCGGCGACGAAGACCCCGTTGGCCAGTCCCTTGCATTGTTCAACGATAGTTCCATCTACCGTATCACCGGCATAATGGAAAACTGCCCTGAAAATTCCCATTTGGATTATAATTTCCTGGCATCATTTCATAGCAGGGATGATGCGGGCAGAACCATGTGGATGAGTCATAATATCCACACGTACTTTTTGCTGGGAGAAGGTGCTGATCCGGAACTGCTGACGGAGAAAATACAACCTGTAATGCTTAAGTATGTCGGACCGGAGATTGAACAGTTCCTTGGAGTACAGGTAGACCTGTGGGTGGAGGAAGGCAACAGCTATGGTATGTACCTGCAGCCTCTGAACGATATACACCTGGATCCCGGTGTTCAGCATGTCTTTAAACCTCAGCATGAAAAGAAATATATATACATTTTTGCCCTGGTAGCCGTATTCATATTGTTGATTGCCTGTATTAATTTCATGAACCTTTCCACCGCGCGCTCCGCAAAAAGAGCCCGGGAAGTGGGAATGCGGAAGGTGCTTGGTTCATCCAGGAAACTTCTTACCGGACAGTTCCTGTGGGAATCGGTTTTCCTTTCTGCCATTGCCATGATCACAGGGATAATTCTGGTAAACCTGCTGCTTCCTGCATTCAATAATATGACGGGCCTTGAACTCTCTGTGAATTACTTCGATAATTACCTGATTATTCCATCCCTGGTAGTACTCATCATTCTGGTTGGCTTGCTGGCCGGATCCTACCCGGCCTTCTACCTTTCTTCATTCAGACCGGTCGTGGTACTGTCGGGAAAACTGGCTACGGGAATGAAGACGGGATGGCTCCGTAATACGCTGGTGATCATGCAGTTTGCAATCTCCATCGGGATCATCATTTCTACCATGGTTGTAGGCAGGCAGATCCATTTCATGCTTCAGAAAGATCTCGGGTACGAGAAGGAACAGATGCTGGTCATAAATCGTATCAGTGCAGTCGGGGTCGAACATATACAAACTTTCAAGCAGGAAATCGAAAGGTTGCCCGGAGTAATGGCATCCACGAATTCAACCATGATAATGGGAAATACGAACAACTCAAATGCATATATGATCGAAGGTCAGCCATATGAACATTCACCCGTACTGGCAACCAACTGGATTGATTTCGATTTTGCTGAAGCGTACAAACTTGAGATTGTCCAGGGCAGGTTCCTGTCTCCTGATATAGCTTCCGACAGTACGAACGTTGTGGTAAACGAGGCGGCCGTGCGTGCATTCGGTATGGATGATCCACTGAGCCTTCGCCTCATCCAGCCGGGCAGAACTCCGGAAGAAAGAGTTTACCACCAGATCGTGGGGATTGTAAGGGATTTTCATTTTGAAAGCCTCCATACCGAGATACTGCCGTATGTGTTTATCCATAAGGATGAAGAAATGCAATGGGGAGGATACCTGACTGTCAGTCTGATGACCGATGATCTTTCTTCTGCGATGAAAGAAATAGAAAATACCTGGAAGGAATTCAGCAATGACCAGCCCTTTGAATATTCCTTTGTAGATGAGAATTTTGCCCGGATGTATGCCGAAGAAATACGAACAGGTAAGATATTCGGGGTATTCAGCATACTGGCCATCCTGGTGGCCTGCCTGGGACTCCTGGGACTTTCGAGTTACAGCACGGAACTGCGCACGAAGGAAATCGGAGTACGCAAGGTAATGGGGGCCGATATTCCCACCATAGTCCGCTTACTGTCCAGGGAAACGATCATCCTGGTATTGATATCGGCACTCATCTCGGTACCTGCAGTCTGGTACTTTATGGGCAACTGGCTGGAGTCCTACGCATTCAGGATTAAACTGGGACCCGGACTCTTCCTGCTGTCCTTCCTGGCGGTTCTGCTTATCGCCCTTGCCACAGTATCTTTCCAGGCTGTAAGTGCAGCCCTGAAAAATCCTGCAGAATCTTTGAGGTATGAATAAT
>CBFDEE010000274.1:0-4075 GCA_965603745.1 uncultured Bacteroides sp.
CAAGTGAGTTATTTAATAGTTTTCGCGATGCTGTCCTGAATAATAGTCCCAATATACCTCAATACGGAGTAATCCAGGATACCGGTGATGAAGGCGGAGACTTCATTTTCATCAAGCGATAATATTTGAAGCAATTCTCAAATAGACTGGAAACCAGGTACAAAGTACTTATCCCGAATTACCTGAGTGGGATTTTCCAGAAACACCTGATGCTTGTCAGATAATTTGTTACCTCTGGGCAAGACCGGTCTCCCGGTACGGAATGACTTCCAGCCCGGCAGAGGCACCGTTTATGCCCGGCAAGAGTACGGTTGAACCGAAAGAAACCAGCAGTTTGTAGGAGCCCGGGTCCACGGGTGCCGTAAGGCTGAGATCTATCCGGATCTCTTCTCCCGGAGCAAGACTGCCGATATCGGGCTTTGGCTCCACAAAGTAATATTTGAACTTTCGCTCCTTTTTCCAGATTATGGTATACATCAGCCGGGGTGCCAGATCGCATTCGCGGTCCAGTGACACCTCCTCCGGGGTAAAATTGGATATCCAGACGGAAACATCAAAAGGCTGACCGGTTTCTGCTTTGAAGTCTTTTTCAGTGGTACTGATCTTGAGGCGGTTAAATGAGCAGTACTTTTCTATATCATAATAATGATAATCTCCGCGCACAGTGGGTATAACCGAGGTACTATCGGACGGTTTCCATCTTACCAGCACAACGTTCTCCCCCTCCAGTTCAGACTCAACGGGCCATATATCAAACTGGTTCCGCCTGTAGAATATATTGTTCCTTGTGAATGCTTTTTTCCCGGTATAGAACCAGTACACCGACGGGTTCTGGAATTTATTCATGAATACCACGGGACGGTCCCCTGCCACCTTCTCAACCTGCCTTGCCCATGTATCCTTGTCGTGGAACAATCTCGCCGTGCCCTGGGGGAGGGGGAGGAAGTCCCAGACCAGGTATGCCCTGATCAGAATGATCACCGGTATACTGGCAAAGGACAGCACCCGCAGCCATTTGCCAAGCCGTGGATATTCGTCCAGGTTCATCATTGCCAGGACTATGAGTGCAGGGAAGGCCGCGGCTGTCCAGTGCGGTTCCACATGCCCCCTGGCGCTCGACAGGAGGAAAAACCCGAAGAAACCGACCAGGTTGAATTTAAGCATTCGTTCCCAGGGACCGGAAGCTTTACGCGCCAGGGCAAGCCAGAACAGGATCATACCCACAAAAGGTCCCGTCACAAGGACCTGGTTCCCCAGGTATTCGAGTATCTGCCTGGGCTGGAAGGGTGCGTTACGGCTGATCAGGTGGTACTCGAAGCTGACGAAATCATGATTAAACTGCCATATAATATGCGGAAGGTACAGGATCAGCGCAATGCTTACTATGATCCAGAAGCTTCGCCTGAGTATAAGCCTCCAGTTCGAGACCAGGGTAAAAAACAGGATCAGCAGTGCATGGTATTTACTGTACATCATGAGGGCGACCACGATCCCGAGAAGGACTGCCTGTGTTATCCTGTCCCCGGTAAGATACTTTCTGAGCAGCAGAAAATACAGGGATGTGAAAAAAACCAGGGGGATATCCGGAAGAGCTATGAACCCGGATGCATTCAGGTGCATCAGGCTTATGGCGGACACGCTCAGAATGTAGACCGGCACCTTCCTCGAACGCCCGGGGATCAGCAGCCAGACAATGTATATGGTGCCGGCGCCCAGCAGGGAGTGAAAGAGGCGGACACCCAGTTCATTCGGGAAAATGCCGTATCCAAGCCTTATCAGGAAAGCCACCATCGGCGGATGGTCAAAGTAGCCCCATGCCGGGAACCGGGAATAGAGCCAGTAATATGCCTCGTCCTCGATGATTTCCGTAAAGCCTGCCTGGACCAGGTTAAGGAAGAACCAGGCCAGGGAAAATAAAATGATCGCCTTATTGTTGCGGATATGCTCGTTCATGCTGGTAATTCCAAATATCCGATTAATTTTGTTTTGCGCTACGGTGACACAAAAATGAGAAAATCTTTTTATATACTCCTTACACTTTCACTGCTTTCACAGGCTGCCGTACCACAGGATTTCGAGTGGAATGCCGGGTTCGACGGTTTTCTTGACAACCGGGAGTATTTCAGCATCGGCATCCCCCAGACCATTTTCGGTGCGCGGATCAGGGCAGAGGCCGGGGCCAGCCTGAACCAGACCCACCGGCTGCGCGCGGGACTGAACCACCTGTTTGAATTCGGTGCGGATCCCTGGGTGGGCCGTCCCGATCTTACCATGTACTACGAGCTTGATTACGAACCGTTTAACTTTTTCATAGGGGCGTTTCCCCGGCGCAGCCTGCTCGACTACCCCATCGCCCTGTTATCCGATACCCTGCATTATTACCGCCCGAATATACAGGGCGTGTACCTCGGTTTTAACAAAAGCTGGGGATACCAGAATGTTTTCATCGACTGGACCAGCCGGCAGACCGATACCCTGCCCGAGCGGTTCATATTCGGTTTTTCCGGTGAGGCCCGTTTCGGGATGTTCTATTTCAACCACCATATAATGATGGGGCATTTTGCCGGAGCGGCAAACTGGCAGGGTCATTCCGTAAGGGATAACGGGGGATTTGACCTGAACCTGGGAACGGACCTCAGCGGGCTGGTCCCCTTTGACACCCTGCTTATCAGTGCAGGAGCACTTGTTTCGCTGGACAGGGACCGGGCCGTCGGAGATACATGGCAGACCCCTGCAGGATTCACCATCAGGGGAATGGTCATGTGGAGGGGACTGGGACTCGAAGGACTGTATTACAGGGGTGAGGGACACACATTCCTTTACGGCGATCCGTTTTACCGCTTAAAACAATACGGGAGACTTGACATATTCTGGGCCCCTTTCCGTTCCGGGCCCGTCCGCGGCAAACTTAACATAGCCTTTCATTTCGATAAGGGGCAGGTGGACTATTCCCAGCAGATCCTGCTCAGCATTGACCTGGATGGAACCGGGGACCGTAAGTAGACTGTTGTATTGTTGATTAACTTTAGTAGGTTCATGGATACTTGAAGTACGGCTATTATGAAATCCACATTCAGATTTTATCTCAGGTATATTTTGTTTTTCCTGTGTATCCAGATGGTATTCAACATCATATTCCTTCTGGTATATCATGATCTTGCCAGGGAGGTTGGAATATGGGACCGGATTTTAGCCCTTGTATACGGACTGAAACTGGATATATCCCTGACCGGTTATATCCTGGGACTTCCGACTTTAGTCCTAATCCTGTATAGCATCTTCAGGAACGGACTTTTAAGGAAAATAATCAGTGTTTATACATTCCTGATCATTACTGGCCTGGTCCTGGCGTATTTTACGAACCTGATAATCTATAAATACTGGAAATTCCCTATTGACAGGACCATATTCGACTACATATCCACACCGGGGGAGATGATCGCCTCCCTTTCACTCTTTCGCTTGATAATAAACATCGGATTAATTGTACTGTCCATATACCTGTTATATTTCCAGGTCTATCTGAAATGGGCTGTAAAACCACTGTCCGGGACATGGAAAAGAAGCTGGACGGGAGCAGCGCTTTTCCTGCTTATCCTGCCGGCACTTATTTTACCTATCAGGGGGGGACTGTCAACTTCACCGGTACAGACCGGATCTGTCTATTTTCATGAGAAGACATTTATCAATCATGCGGCAATTAATCCGGTATGGAATCTTTTTTATACCCTTGTTGAGGGTGAATCTCTGACCCAGGAGATTCATTTTTATGAAGAGCAGACCGTACGGGAAATAATGGATGATCTGTATGTAAGCGGAGATACCGGCCTGCACATACTGAACTCAACATCACCCAATATCATACTGATCCTTCTTGAAAGTTTTGCCCAGCCCGTTATCACTGAACTGGGCGGGGACGGGACAGCTGCTCCAAACTTTAATAGACTGATTAAAGAAGGCTTATTTTTCAATAAGACATTTTCGTCCGGAACCATGACAGACCGGGCACTGGCTGCTGTGCTTGGCGGATATCCTAGTATACCGGGAACATGCATCATATATTATGAAGACAAAG
>CBFDEE010000275.1:0-4055 GCA_965603745.1 uncultured Bacteroides sp.
AAAGCTATATCGTCGTCTTTACTTTTTTCCCTTTCAAGGTTTCTTAAGATGGCAAGGGCTTCACGGCGATTCTTCCCGCACACCGCTTCTTCGGCCTGGAAAATCCGGCATACTTTCGGCCGCCTTTCATAGATCCCGCAACTGTAATCATCCTGAAGATGGATGCAGCGGGTCCCGGCCGGTTTGCCATCCGGCATTCCGGGTATCGGTGAGGATATGGAAGGGGCTATGCAGCAGGCCCCGCAGTTTTTGCGGCACTCCATGAGATTGCTAAAGTTTCCGGATCTTTTCCGGCCATCCGGAATATGTATTCCTGAAAACAGATCAAGTTAGAAAAAATACATATATTGCCGTCCCCCGAAATGGATTCGTTTTTTAAATATGTTACCCCGGGACAGGAGGACAGGGACTGGGGATTATACCTTAATTGCGCGGGAAAAGCAGTGATCAAGAAAGGAGTGGTGTATCCTCCCACATCCCATCCCTCAGGATATTATTTCACTTTCGAAAAAGGACGGGTTCTGAATGAATACCAGATAAACTACATCACCGAAGGGGAAGGCTTTTATGAGAACCATGCGGGAAAGTACAGGATCAAGCCGGGTACGCTGTTGATAACGAAGCCGGGGGACTGGCACCGGTACCGGCCCAAGGTTAGCACCGGATGGGTGGAACATTATGTTGGATTTTCCGGGCATATTGCACACCAGGTATTCGGAAGGCCATGGTTTACCCAGAAAAATGCGGTTCTTGATATCGGCAACAGGGAAGAGATTATTGATACATATTACAAGATATTCGATTATGTCACCGAGGAAAAACCGGGATACCAGCAGGTATCTGCCGGAATGGTAATGAAGCTCCTGGGATTCATTGTATCGATGGACAAGCAGAAGGATTTTTCCGGGAAGCGCGTGGAACAGATCATCCAGAATGCATGTTTTACGATACGTGAAAATGTTGAATCAGAGATCAATTTTCAGAATTTTGCAGAACAGAACAACATAGGTTATTCCTACTTCAGGAAGATGTTCAAGAAATATACCGGTGTTCCGCCCGTACAATACCACCTGGAACTTAAAATCCTGAGGGCCAAGGAGATGCTTCTGCATACAGATATGAGCATTAAAGAGATCAGCTATGAACTGGGCTTCCAGTCCATCTACTACTTCAGCCGGCTCTTCAAGAACAAACTGGGCATGTCCCCTTCTGAGATCCGCAAATCAATCAAAGTCTGAGATAAGCGCATGATCAAGAAACCTGCCTTCCTGGTCCTTATATTAATACCCGCAGTATTAATCCTATACTATTTACTGGAAAGATCAAAAACGACCAGATTAACCGGGCAGGCGGACATGGAAATATCAGAAACTCCCAAAAACACGGATGAAACTGCAGGTGACAGATCGGGAAATCCTGAGGCTGACATAACGACGACCTGGCGTTTTGATTTCGGGGACGGGAAACCGGTCCCCGGATTTCAGAAAGTTACTCCTGAAAGAAAAATTACTTCCGGGGAATCCTTTGGACTCATTTATGGGGTATCGACTGGAGACACAAACGGGGTGTTGCCTGAAACCGTAGAGATGGCGGGACAGAATCGGACTGACAGTGATTTTATCCGTTCCGGAGAGCCTTTCATATTCCTGGCAGATCTGCCAGAGGGTAACTACGATGCGAAAATTTCAGCAGGAGGTATCGGGGGACCATCCCGGCTGACGCTGAAGGCAGAATCCAGGCGCCTGATGATCCGCAGCCTGGAGATTCCCGAAGGAGAAGTCAGGACGATTGAATTTACTACCAATGTACGGTATCCTGAAACCGGGGAAGGTATAAAAGTAAGGCTGAAACCAAGGGAAATGGGGCATTTCAACTGGGACAGGAGGATTTCGGTCGAGTTCGGGGGACTAAATCCTGCCATTGCTTCAGTAGAAATAACCAAAAACGAAGGCGCAGTCACGGTATTCCTGGCCGGGAATTCAACGGTCACCGACCAGAGGCATGAGCCCTGGTCTGCCTGGGGACAGATGCTGCCGGCATTTTTCAAGCCAGGGCTCGTCTCGGTAGCCAATCATGCGGAATCAGGTGAGGCACTCAAAAGCTTTGTTGCCGAGAACCGGCTGGAAAAACTGTTAAGCCAGGTCCGTCCGGACGACTATGTTTTCATCCAGTTCGCCCATAATGACCAGAAACCGCAGAGTTCCGCCTATGCCGCAGCGTTTGGGGATTACCAGTATTACCTGAGGCAGTACATTTCAGAAGTGCGAAACCTGGGTGCCGTCCCGGTCCTGGTTACCCCTATGCTCAGACGGAATTTTAGTGATGAGGGAAAGGTTATCAACACCCATGGGGATTACCCTGAAGCCATGAGGCAGGTAGCCAGGGAAGAAAAGGTTATACTGATCGACCTGTTCGAAATGAGCAGTATCCTGTACGAGGCACTCGGTCCCGAAGGGTCAAAAAAACTGTTCGTGCATTATCCCGAGGGAACCTTCCCAGGGCAGGAGGAAGAACTAAAGGATAATTCCCATCACAGCACATACGGTGCATGGCAGCTGGCTAAATGTGTAATTGAAGGCATCCGCAGCAGCGATATGGAACTGGCTCTGTACCTCCGGGAAGGACTGCCGGAATATGATCCGGCGCGCCCGGATCCCTTCAATGACTGGGATCTTCCACTCAGTCTCTATCTGAATCCGGACACACCGGAAGGCAGGTGATCCAATTCCAACTCCAGCACTTCGGTATGCAGGCGAGCGGAGAAAAGGGATCCGGATTGCCGGGAAATCTATCTTACCATTTTGTATACTTCCGAGCCGGCAAGGAGAAAACAACCCAGCCCGTAATCTTCGAAATCAGGGATTTTTTTATAGGTGACCGGCTGGCCGGTTGAAGGATCCGCACCGGTGGACTGGACATAACCGAGAAAACCGTTGTCGTGTACGGTCTTGCTGACCATGGCATTCCAGGCTTTAATCACCGCGGGCCGGTATTTTTCCGCTGGCAGGTACCCTTCGTTGATACCCCAGGCCATTCCGTAAACGAAAAGGGAAGTTCCTGTTGTTTCTTTTCCGCCGTAATTGCCGGGATCATGCAGGCTGGCATTCCAGAAACCATCTTTTCGCTGGACCTTGTACAATGCCTCGCACATTTCTTTAAAGGTCTGCAGGTATTCTTCCCGGTAGGCAGGTTCCTCAGGGAGCAGGTTCATAACCCTTACAAGGGCGGCAAGGACCCATCCGTTTCCGCGTGACCAGTAGCAGTCTTCTCCGTTAGGTTCGGCATAGGGCGGAGAGTAACTGGCATCCCTCCACCAGAGCCCGTCTTCGGGATTGTACAATCCGTTGTCACCGTGAGAATTTTTAGTGAACAGGTACATCTGATGCATGCGGTTGAAATAGGTGCTGTCCTCACAGACCACCCCCAGTCTGGCGAATACCGGCATGGCCATCTGAATGGCATCTATCCAGTCCCAGTCATCGATCCTGTCGGTCCGCATCATACTGTCAATAGAGGCCTTAATAAACTCTATCCGCTCAGCCTGCGGATCGACCAGGTACAGGTCTATATAGGTTTGTCCCGCGCACTGGTTATCCGCATTCCGGGTATAGGTATTACCGTCTCGAAGATTCCATTCATGGAATTCGCCCCAGCTCACGGCATAATCGTAGTATTCCGGGCGGGGATCGATCCTGTATAGTTCCATCAATCCTTCATAATATACTGCGCGTGTCCAAATGTTGCTGGCCCTCTCCCGGTTGGTCACGATCGTTTTTCCTACATCCGGCCATTTCTCCATGAAATAGGCGTTGCAGAGGGTCATGGTCTCGAGGATCTGTTCCTTAGACATCAACTCCTGGCTGATGGTATTGCATCCGTTAACGAAAATTGTGAGAGGCAGGATCAAAGCCATCACGGGTAGGATTCCTGTTTTTTTCATTGTCACATGGTTTGGTTATGTGTTGGTTTTATTACTACCGGATCTCCAGTACAACTACCGATTTGGCAGGCAGGGTCAGTGAAAGCTTACCCTTCCCGAATTTTGCACCCTTGAA
>CBFDEE010000276.1:0-4003 GCA_965603745.1 uncultured Bacteroides sp.
TTGGAAACAGGACGGTAAGATAAAAATAATTTCAGGGGTATGCGAAAGGAAATCCTTATTAATCGGTCCGGCGCCAGGGCACCTGGTAACAGAATGAAGAGAAACCGTGATCCGGAAGTCAGCGAATATTTGAACCGAAGGCAGTGGTCTAATCGAAACTCTGTCCCGGCCTCATGGACAGTACGATCATACGGTCGTATTCCTCGGCCGAAAGGTCTTCGAAATAATAGTTCACCGGGTTGACCTTCTTGCCGTTCAGGTGCACCTCGTAATGCAGGTGCGGCGCGGTGGAGAGTCCCGTGCTGCCTACAAAGGCGACCACATCCCCCCTCTTCACCTTTCTCCCTATCCGCGCATTGTTGAAATCATTCAGATGGGCATAAAGGGTTTTGTATCCATAGCCATGGTTGATCACCAGCACATTCCCGTAACCGCGCCTTGACCTCTGCATCCTTTCGATGGTGCCATCCGCGGTTGCATATACCTCGGTGCCTGTGGGTGCGGTAAAGTCCATCCCGTAATGGAATTTACTGATCTTATAAATGGGATGTATCCTGTATCCCCAGCCTGAGGCAGTCCGTGTCAGGTCCTTGTTGGAGATCGGCATAATGGCAGGCAGGGAGGATAACTGCTCTTCCCTGCTCAGGGCAAGTTCGACGACCTCATCGTAGGAGGTGCTCTGTACATAAACGGCCTTGGTAAGCAGGTCAAGCCGCTGTGCCGTCTCGATGATCAGGTCAGAATTCTCGTATCCTTCCAGGTATTCGTAGCGGTTCACTCCCCCGAACCCGGCATCCCTGACAAATGAGGGTATGGGATCTGCGTTGAAAATGGTACGGTAGATATTGTCGTCCCGCCTCTCAATATCCTCCAGTACCGTTTCCAGGTTGTTGACCTTCTGGTTGAGGATATTGTACTGCAGGTATAACTGGTTGTTCTCACGCATGAGCATTTTCTCCCTCGGTGTGTCAAAGACCGAGGAATAGAATACATTCAGCAGCACGGCAATGGAAAAGATAAAGGCGATGTAGGACAGAAAGATCAGGAACCGTTTCCTGAAACTGGGTCTGATCCTGTCATAACTCAGGGAATCAGGATTATATCTGTATTTTGACTTGGCCATTTAATGCACCTAAGGCAGGTGAAAAATAAGAAAAAAAAAGCTCAGGCGCAAGATACTAATTGTTAACAGTCCCTGCTCCTGCCAGACTGATAATTTTTGTGTATTCCTCGGGACTCAGGTCCTCAGAGAAAAAGTGTTTGGGATTTTTGGCCACGCCGTAGCGGCGTACCTCGTAGTGCAGGTGGGGACCGGTGGATTTGCCCGTGCTGCCGAGGGTGCCCACTACGTTTCCACGCTTGACCTTCTGCCCGTTATGCACTAGGATACTCTGCAAATGGCCGTACCGGGTAACATACCCGAATCCATGGTCGACCAGGACCTCCTTGCCGAAACCGCTGCGTGAAACCTTTGTCCGGACCACCACTCCGTCCCCCGTGGCATGGACATTAATACCGACCCTGCCGGCGAAATCCACTCCCCGGTGCATGGCCCTGCGCTTGTTCATGGGATCCGTCCGGTATCCGAAAACGGAACTTATCCAGTAGAAATCCTGCAGCGATATTGGCTGTATGGAAGGTTTGTGATCTATTAATTCCCTGTGATATTCGGCCCTCGAGATCAGATCTTCAAATGAACTCTTTTGTATATCAAGTTTCACACCGGCCATATCAATCATCTGCGTCAGGTCTATCATAACCGGAGAGCTTTCATATCCCTGCAGGTTTGAGTATTGCTCGGCACCACCAAGACCCGCTTCGCGGATGCTGGGAGAAATGGGATCAAGTTCATAGAAGGACCGGTAAATATTATCGTCCCAGTGCTGTATCTCGCTCAGGGTGGCCTCTAGTTCATGCACCCTCTCTTCAACGCTTAAATATTGATCGATTATAACTTCCTTTTCTGCCAGAAGTTTAATTTCTTTGGGATTGGTTATGTAGTGGCCGAGTGAGTATCGTATTCCCAGTGAGAGGATCAGGGCAAGGGCGATTGGAAGTCCATAACGGAGCAGGCGCATCCAGGGCCCGGGACGGGAAGCTTCATACCGGTGCGTAACGCTGTTAAAATGGAAGTTTTGCCTGCTCATGAAATTTGATATTATTCACGAAAATATAAATTCATACATATTCCACCAAATCTCAATCAAAAAAACTAATTTTACAACTTATTAATTTTGAGCCCATAAGACAAGAACATCTAACGTATTTTTACAAATAAGGTTACATTTTTTTGATTTAAACTCCAATGTACGCTAAGGATATCCGAAAGGCATTTCTTGATTATTTCATGTCCAGGGACCACCATCTTCTGCATTCCGCCCCCATGGTAGTAAGGGACGATCCCACCCTGATGTTCACCAATGCAGGCATGAATCAATTCAAGGATTTATTCCTTGGTAATGAGCCTGTTACTCACAGCAGGATTGCCAACAGCCAGAAATGCCTGCGGGTATCAGGAAAACATAACGACCTTGAAGAAGTCGGGCACGACACCTACCATCACACCATGTTTGAAATGCTCGGCAACTGGTCCTTCGGAGATTATTTCAAGAAGGAGGCCATTGCATGGGCATGGGACTTCCTGACCGGGACCCTGGGTATCGAAAAGGAAAGACTCTACGCAACGGTTTTTGAAGGGGACAGATCCGATTCTCTTGAGATGGACAGCGAAGCCTTCGAACACTGGAAGGATCATCTGCCGGAAAAGCATATTCTTAAAGGCTCCAAAAAAGACAATTTCTGGGAAATGGGGGAAACCGGTCCCTGCGGTCCCTGTTCAGAGATCCACATTGATATCCGGCCGGAAGGAGAACGGAAGAAAACAGACGGGGCGGAGCTTGTCAATATGGACCACCCCAAGGTGATCGAGCTCTGGAACCTCGTTTTCATCCAGTATAACAGGAAGGGGGACGGGAAGCTTGAGTCCCTGCCAATGAGCCACATTGACACGGGACTGGGACTGGAACGCCTGGCAATGGTCATACAGGAAAAGCAGTCGAATTACGACACGGATATATTTCAGTCCCTCATCAAAGAAATCGAAAAGATAACCTCACTGCGGTACGGTAAGGACGAACAGGCAGATGTTGCTATGCGGGTAGTGGCGGACCACCTTCGTGCGGTCAGTTTCTCGATCGCAGACAGCCAGCTGCCATCGAACAACAAGGCCGGGTACGTCATACGCAGGATCCTCAGGAGAGCCGTGCGTTACGGGTATACCTTCCTGAAACAGGAAGAGCCCTTTATCCACCTGCTGGTTAAGGTTCTTGCCGATGAGATGGGAGATGCCTACCCCGAGGTCAGGGACCAGCAGGAACTGATCGAAAAAGTGATCCTCGAGGAGGAAAGCGCATTCCTGAAAACCCTTGCCAACGGGATCCGCATGCTCGACCAGATGATGGAAGAAGCACGAAAGAAGAAAAAATCTTCCCTGGATGGAAAATCGGCTTTCACCCTGTACGATACATACGGGTTCCCGCTTGACCTGACCCGCCTGATCCTCAGGGAAAATAAACTGGATGTGAGCCAGGAAGAATTCGAAAAGGAAATGGCGGCCCAGAAATCCCGCTCCAGGGATGCAGCCGTTGTGAGTACAGGGGACTGGCAGGAGATCCTTCCGACAGAATCAACGGTTTTCCTGGGATATGACGAATCCTCCGCCGATGTCCGGATAGCCCGCTACCGCAAAACCGAGGAGAAGGGCAAATCCCGCTTCCACCTGGTGTTTGACCGGACACCGTTCTACGCGGAGAGCGGGGGACAGGTAGGTGATACCGGTATACTCGAGAACGGCGGGGATAAGATCAGGATCCTTGACACAAAGAAAGAAAACAACCTGATCATACATATAGCCGATAAACTTCCCTCAAATCCAGGCGATAAGTTCCGGGCAAGCGTTAACCTCGAGGCAAGGAAGAATACTTCTTACCACCATACGGCCACA
>CBFDEE010000277.1:0-3997 GCA_965603745.1 uncultured Bacteroides sp.
AGAGGGCCATAATGGGAGGAGAAGCATACGGGACCAACGGAACGCCGTATGTCTTCGGTCATTGCGTCCGGTATCTCGTAGATCTTGTTAATAAAATGCCCGTCCTTTCTATTTGAAATGTCCTCTGTAGCCATGAGTTCGCCATCGACCAGGATATCTAAGGTCGTAGATCCCGGAAATCCTGCCCAGTATTCAACCACCAGTCCCATCGGCTGGCCCTTGATTACATCCAGGTCTGCAGAGAACCAGCCGTTCCTTGAAGCTCTCATCCTTTTTCCCCGGAATTCCCTTGCATAGGAGTTTTCACCGTTTAAGTTATGATCCCTCTCAGGCTGCATCTCCTCTATCTGTTTCCTACGCTCAAGCCCGGCCTTTTACTCTGCTTCCCTTTCCTTCCAGCCCATTTCATCGAATATATCCCAGTATACTGTATAGCGCCTCTCGTGTGTTTTATAGAATGGTTTGAGGGTAACATCCCTCGGCCGACCCACACCGGCAGTCAGGAAGGTATTCACCTCAGCTTCAGCAGCCTCGAGCAGAACCGAAGGATCCCTGGTATCCGTAAGAAGGATCGGGACATACATCGGGTCATACGCATTTGAATCCTCAACCGCTCCCAGGTCACCCGCCATCAAGAGGGGCCCGTACATGAACGCCACACGGTTGGGATCATCCGGCATGGTCTCGAGACGCAAGCTGAAAGGTATGTTAACATCGATGATGTCTCCACTGTTCCAGGTCCCGGAAATCCTGACATAACTTCCCGCATCACGGCCTGTTTTTTTCTTTTTGCCGTTCACCTTTATTTCTATACCCTGTTCCGCCCAGTATGGGTATCGCACCATGAAATCAAGGTTTACAGGATCCCCACACTCGATCCCAATGGTCGTTCCCTGTTCTTCCGGGTATGCGGTGTTCTGGGTGATCTTCAGGCCCTTCTCCTCCCAGTTCAGTTCGGATGCTATATACTGGCTGATGTAAAGCTCCCGGTCATTATAATAGTATATGTTCCTTCCGTATTTGGAATGGTTCTCCATTCCCGTACCGACACAACAGGTAAACCAGTAGGGGTCCTGGTATACTTTGTGCCCGCCCATTTCGAGGGAGAGATTATAGATCACCCGCCCGTCAACGGGATGCTGCGATGAAAGGATATGGTTGAACAGAGCCCTTTCATAATAGTCCGCCACTTCCGCTGATGCTTCCCAGAGGAAAAGGTGCCGGCTCAGTTTCAGCATATTGTAGACATTACATGTTTCGGTGGTGCCGTCACTCAGACGCTTTGCTAGCTGGTCGGGTGGACCGAAATACTCGTGGTTGCCGTGCCCCCCGGTAACATAGGAATGATGATTCACAACCCTGTCCCAGAAAAACTCGGCACTCTGCCGGTCCACCGGATCACCCGTGAGCTCGTATCTTCGTGCCAGTCCCACGAGCTTCGGAACCTGCGTATTGCCGTGTTTCCCCGGAAGGACATCCACACCCTCGGCCAGTGAATCGAGTATGGCCTTGTGATGAAAGATCTTTGACATTTCAAGATATCTTTCAACCCCGGTGATGGCAAACAGTTCGGCAAGGGATTCGTTGATCCCCCCGTGTTCGCAATGCAGCATGACCTGTACGGTTGAGTCGTCCAGTTTCCCGATTACGGTATCCAGCCATTCGGCAAAACGGATATTGATCTCAAGGGCCAGCATGTTCCCGCAGAGCTTATATGCATCAAAAAGTCCGGCCATAACCTTATGCTCGGTATAATAGGGAACCCAGATCCCATTGAGGTCAAATCCCTTCGAACGGACGTCCCCGGCTCCGACTTCATCTTCAAGAATCCTTTTTCCGTCCGGAAAAGCGCCCAGGTAGCCGTCCCAGTCTGCCATCTGGCATTCATACAGCTCATCCACGATGTAATTCACTCTTTCAAGGAACCTTTTATCCCCGGTCGTCTGGTACATCATGGCGCAGGCACTCAGGTGGTGCCCAAGGCTGTGACCTGCTATCGTGTTATCCTCCCAGCCGTGGTAATGCTCCGCCCTGGGTTCAAGTCCCGCTTCAGACCTGAATTTCGCAAGCAGGCGGTCGGGTTCATAGTTCAGCAGGGATTTTGCATTCAGTTCGGTCGCATGTTTGAACGGGCCGTCAAGCAATTTTACATCTGACAGTTCGAATGGAAGTACCTTGAATTTAATTATTTCGGGACCGTCACTGTAGATCCGCTGGTCGCCGGAGGTGGAACAGGCCAGTGCCAGAATCCAGATACACAGGCATGTCAGTCCCGGATTGAAAATCTTTCTTGGCATCATATTAATAGGAATTTGCGATTATAGTTTACTGCAATTATTGAACGGTCCATTCATGGATCCCGGAGAAAAAATACATGAAGATTGCGGACTATTCCGTTTCTATGAAGTTGATCTCCAGGTCAAGGATACTGGCATAATACTCGCCGCGTTCGAGGATATCGTCGTCCCCTTCCTCGTAATACCAGTTTACTTTCAGCTCCTTGCCGTTATGGATCAGTTCACTCAGCTCGCGAAGTATCTGCATGACAAATTTTGCAGAACCACTGTTAAAGTATTCCAGTTCTATATCAACTACGGTACTGTCCTGCGGTGAGCCGACGTATTCCAGCACCCAGTTAAGGATTGCATCATAAAATTTGGAGGCATCTTCAGGTATGGAACGTCCGCCTATCCGGATCTTACCTGCCGGATCGAGTTGGACCAGGGGGGTCTTCTTTGTGCTTTCCAGGCTTACTGTATCCATACTTGGTGGTATCGGTTTTTAAAGATAACACTTTTTCAAAAATTTTAAAATGTGCAATCCCTCAAACCGGCAGCCTTGCCAGCGGGGATATGTCAAATGCAGCGAACTCTCCGGAAAGGTATCTGTAATATCCTGTTATAGCAATCATTGCAGCATTGTCTGTAGTAAGCCCTACCTCAGGTATATGGACCTTCCATCCATGGGTATCTGCCAGTTCAAGAATTTTCCTCCTGAGCCCGGAATTCGCCGAAACGCCCCCTGCCAGGGCTATTTCCCGTATACCTGTCTGCTGAAAGGCCAGTTCCAGCTTTTGCGTAAGTATTTCCACAATGGTTTTCTGTATAGAGGCACAGAGGTCATCCCGGTGCAGAGAAATAAAATCTGCATTTTCTTTCAGCCGGTCACGGAGAAAGTAAAGGAAGGAAGTTTTCAGTCCGCTGAAACTGTAATCCAGTCCCCCGATACGTGGCTTGCTGAAACGAAAGGCATCCGGGTCACCGCCTTCCGCATACCGGTCGACCAGGGGACCTCCCGGGTAAGGCAATCCCATGACCTTTGCACATTTGTCAAAGGCTTCCCCCGCGGCATCATCTATGGTCCTGCCGATGGTTTCCATATGCCGGTGATCCCTGACGATCAGAAGCTGTGTATGCCCTCCCGATACCAGCAGGGCAAGGAAGGGGAACCCGGGGGCATCCGTTTCAACATCTTTCTTCTGCAGGAAGTGGACCAGGACATGTGCCTGAAGGTGATTCACCTCGATCAGCGGGATCCCAAGCGACAGGGCCAGGCCCTTGGAGAAGGAGGTCCCGACCAGCAATGATCCCAGGAGTCCGGGTCCCCTTGTAAAGGCCACTGCGGACAGGTCGGCGGGGGTCAGCCCCGCCTCTTTCAGAGCCCGGTCAACAACGGGAATGATGTTTTGCTGGTGCGCCCTTGATGCAAGTTCGGGAACCACACCGCCGTATAGTTTGTGTACTTCCTGGTCGGCAACAACATTCGACAGTAAAATTCCGTCCTGAACGACCGCTGCAGCCGTATCATCGCATGAGGATTCTATTCCCAGTATATTTACAGGCATCTTATTGATAAGTAAATGAAATCACTGGCATTATTTTTGCTAAATTACGCGGAAAGAATCAGCAGGTGAAATTATAAAAAAAGTAATTAAAATACTGGTTATTATTGCCCTGGGATTGTTTGCCATCCCGGCAACGGCTTTTATTGTCCTGCA
>CBFDEE010000278.1:0-3974 GCA_965603745.1 uncultured Bacteroides sp.
ATAATCCCGTCGGAAGGGTGTGGACCTCCGAAGAACTAACACAACTTGCGGAGATCTGCCTGGAAAACGGGATCATTATGATTTCCGACGAGATACATTCTGACCTGGTCTTCCAGCCACACAGGCATATACCCCTCTGCACCCTTTCTGATGAGATCGCCCGGAACACCGTAACCTGCGTGGCCCCGAGCAAAACCTTCAACCTTGCCGGTTTATCCTCATCTGTGGTTGTGATCCAGGACGAGGACCTGAGGTCCCGCTTCAACCATGAGCTTTCCACCGGCCACCTGCATATGGGTAACATCTTCGGTTCGGTGGCAATGGAAGCCGCTTATTCCGGGGGACATGACTGGCTGGACCAGTTGATGGATTACCTTAAGGCCAACCGGGATCACCTGTCGGATTTTGTCGGAAACGACCTGCCCGGCATCAGGGTGGTCCCCGCTGAAGCCACCTACCTGGCCTGGCTGGATATGAGGGAACTGGGACTGGAGGGAAAAGGCCTGAGAGATTTCATGATACACAGGGCGAAGATCGGATGCAATGACGGACCCTCCTTCGGTCCCGGTGGAGAAGGTTACCAGAGGCTTAATTTCGCCTGTCCCCGTTCCGTTCTCGACAAAGCCCTGTCTCAACTGCGAGATGCCATCGAGGAAAGGAATTAGAAATTATTCTGTATTTTTAAAGATGTGTAGTGACATGCGCAGCTCATGAGATTTCCGCGGACTATAGGTATCAGAATTCTCCTTGGCTTTGGACTCCTTATCCTTGCCATAACCTTGAATGCGATCTTTTCCTACAGGATCATTCAAAGGATCCAGGACAACCAGCAGGAACTGACCGGAACCCTTGAACCCAGTATCAGGCAATTAATTGAATTACAAAGCCTGGTGCATCAGACCAGGGACCTGGTCCAGACCTGGGAATACTCAGTGTATAATGCTGACTCTCCATTCCTGCAGGAGATCAGGCTCATCCTGGAATCCAGGCTGCCATCGGTAAACCGGCAGATAATGCAATTTTCGGAGGACTGGAGCCAGCATGACAGGGAAGCATACGATGATCTTTACCGGTATATTACCGATTCCCTCCTCCCGGGAGCAGCACTGATCCTGAACAATCCCCTTATTGCTGATGCGCCCGACACTCTCACATCTGACATCCAGAAAACCGGGCTGGCTCATTCCTTCGAAATTACCGATGATGAGCTGAATAAACTGATAAATCGCTTTGACCGGCTGGCCCTCCAGGCAAATGAAAGAACGGCGGATATTTACCGGAAAATCCGCAACCTGATGCTGATCACAGGTGTGATCATTGCCTTTGCCGGCATTGTCATTGCCACTCTCCTGTATCTTTCCCTGGTAAAACCGATCAGACAGTACAGGGATACCATCACATCCATGGGAAAAGGCGTGATCCCCGACAGGGAATTCAGGGAAGGATCCGATGAAATGGGTCAGATCGGCACTGCCCTGAACAGGTTGATCAGAGGGCTGAGGGACCTTTCCGGATTTGCAGAGGAGATCGGAAAGGGGAATTTCAAATCCGATTTTATCCCCCTGGGTGAACAGGATATCCTCGGTAACTCCCTGATCCGCCTGAGAGAGGATCTGCAGAACGCCGCCATTGAGGAAGAGAAACGCAAGAGGGAAGACGAACGAAGGAACTGGTCAAACCAGGGCATCGCAAGGTTCAGCGAACTCCTCCGCGAATACTCCGGTGATTCAAAATCCCTCGCCAGGCAGCTGGTGTCAGAGCTTGTTAAATACCTGGGTGCAAGAGTAGGAGGTATTTTCCTGATCCGCCAGGGAAAGTCCGGGCAGGAACGTATCGAGATGATTGCTGCATATGCCTATGACCGGGCCAAGCACCTCAAAAAAAGTATTCAGCCCGGAGAAGGTCTGGTTGGAAGATGCGTGCAGGAAGGCAGCACCATTTTTCTGACTGACATTCCCGATGATTATATAAAAATCAAATCCGGGCTCGGGGAGGACAATCCCAAAAGCCTCCTGATCGTCCCCATCCGGCTGAATGAAAGGATAATAGGCGTAATCGAGATTGCCTCACTCGAGATCTTCCAGGATTTCCAGATTGAATTCGTTGAAAGGATCGGATCAAGCATCGCATCTTCCCTTTCGGGGGATCATTCCGGCGTTTCAAAAAATTAGGAAAGTGGCAGCTGAACCAGCTATTTCACCGGGGAAGAGATTACAGAAGATACTCGTCCTCTGCCTGGCCCTTCTTGCCCCGGTCCTTTCAAATGCACAGGAATTCAACTACTGGTCACAGCAGGTAGGTGCATATTCTTCCCTGCTTTCCGTGGTCGGAGACCTATTTTTCCTCAAGGCACAGGGCATCCGGAACGGTGCCGGGCAGGATCTTGGCCTCACCGATGCCAAGGTGGATGCCGTTTCCCATATATTCTCAGCCATCCAGAAGATCAATGACAATATAAGCATAACCTATGGCCTGATGAACAGGGCCTACTTCAATACTAACTATAAAGTCCGCCATGAAGGATGGTATGATGTAATGGAATCAAGCCCGGAGATGGAATACTACCGGGGCAGTTTTGATTATTCCAAAAGGTTTCGTGAGGACTGGGCAGGACTCGGGATCGGATGGAGGTTACTGCCTGAACTGGGATTCGGGGTTTCTTTGTTTGCCTGCTTCCGTTCTGATGACTATAGCTCAAGCATAGGCAGTAATGTATTTGATTTCGATAATGCTACTGAAATCTATTCCCGGATTGCCCATCATAGCCAGACCGAAGTACTCCGGTACCGGAATTCCGGCGCGCTGATCGTGGCCGGGTTCGCCCATGAAAAAGGTGAATTCCAGGCCGGGCTTACCATCACAAGTCCCCTTCTGACCGCGAAGGTCTTTTCCAATGGAATGCTGGACCGCATTGTTTCCATCGATATCCCCACACAGATGAACGAGGAGGTTTATTCCGCATTCACGGCACAGGGAGCTACCGGCGGACACCCCTGATCATTGATCTGGGGATTGCCCGGAAGCTGGGCGCAAACACTTCCACCAGCCTGAAAATCAGTTATTTTTCGGGCGTAAATTCCTACCAGAGGATAGAAGCCGCCCCCCCTGAAGACAATATTCAGGGATCATATTCCCCGGACCCGGCTTTTTACAAGATGTCGTATGCCCACAGAAGGGTATTCAATGCAGCCGTCGGGATTGAAAGACGGTTTTCCGAAAGCCTGAGCATCCTGGGCGGATTTAATACCGATTTCAATTATATGCCCCGCGCTGAGATCGAGGATGTATTTCCCTATTACCGCAGCATGAGCTACCTGAACCTTTATAATCTCAACGGGGGATTTAATTGGTTCAGGGAAACATTCAACCTCATCCTGGTTATAAGCCTCGAATACGGTTACAAGTTCGGGCAGGCACAGCAGATCAACCTGCTGGATCCAAAAGATTATCTTGGATTGTTCGGTCCGATCCACCACAATACCGAGAACCTGAACATCCGGCTTAACCTGGTTTTCGGATTTACCTACAAATTCCCCAGGATCACATTCAAGTAAACTGCAACCTGGATTCATTGCCACCTGGGCGGGGTAAATCAATACCAGACCGATTTGTGTGACAGGGAATTGTTCCGGCCGGTAAAAGCGAATCCATACCAGACCGAATGGCGTGTGCGGGGATTGTATCGACCGGCATCCGGAGCTAAGCTATTCCGGGCCGGTAAGGACCAGCCGGTAGGAACTTGTACCGCTGCCCATGGTGATCCGAAGGATGTATGTACCGGGACCCAGGCGGGTGAGGTCAAGGCTTTGTTCATACTGCCCGGCATAGCTGTCCAGCCGGGTTGCAAAAACCCTGCGCCCTGTCTGGTCGAATGCTTCGACGTGGATTTCCTCGTTCCACCGTGGTGTATATTCCAAGGTGACCATTCCGCCGGAGGGCTTAGGGTACAGGTTGATATATCCTTCTTCGTCAGG
>CBFDEE010000279.1:0-3974 GCA_965603745.1 uncultured Bacteroides sp.
CTCCCCGAATGGGTCCTCCCGTCCCATCTGGATACCGAACCTTCTTGCACAATTTCATTGTCAAGCAGCCGCCTGATCTCCCTGCCGCTGATGTCCAGGATCCTGATGGTAACAGGAGCCGGGTCTCGCAGGCTGAGGGATATATTGAAGATTTCATCCGATGGATTCGGGTAGACGCTGCATAGCCCGTTTCCCCCACCGGTGTTACCGGCCCTGCGGTCCCCTATTTCCGGGATCTCACTTATAATATCCGGGGTATCCAGCTGGACGGAAGTATAAAGCCTGTATTCGCCGGGCCTCAAGGTGAGCGGGTTGTTCGTGTTTTCCACTTCGAGGACCTCCCCCGTAAAATATTCATACCAGTGGCCGGTGGACTGGAAAAGGGGGACCACATCGGCTTCGCTTAGCCCGAAATTCCCGATCACCGTAACGTTCATATCCGGGTGGTCCAGGTTGATCCTCTGTTGAAGGGAATACAGCTTGTAGCGGTAATCGTCCGTTTGAAAAACCGGGTACTGCTTCCGCAGATGAAGCATGGAACTGTATACCTGGTACAGGCGATGGCGCCTGCGGTCTTCCATGAGGTCCCAGAGGATGGGTTTCGGGTCCGTCCGGACGTTATGGTCCCCGATACTGATGCTGTACCCGAGCTCGCCGAACTGCCAGATCATTTTGGGACCCGGGACGCTGAGAAAGATAACTGCCGAGAGCCCCTGTCTTTCCATACGGTTCTCGAAGGCTTTTACATCGTAATCCCCTTCTTTCAGGCCATCGTTTTTTACAATGTACTGTACCCTTTCTTCATCGTGGCTCTCCATGTAGGCAACCAGGTGGGGATCCTTCCATCCACGTGCCTTCGAGCTCGTCTTTTCCAGGTTTGCTGCCAGTCCCCTGATGATCTGGATATATGCACCGTTCATGTTGCCCCATATCATCATCCCGTAGTCTGAAAGCTCCTCTTCCTCCTCGTTGGCAGTGAAATGCTCGAGGATCACATAGGTGTCGGGATTGGTATTCCAGATGGTATCGGCCATACGTTTGAGGATACTTATGCGTGAGGAATCATATGCCCATCCGTCCCCCGGGGAATTGGTGAAGCCTTTTGTGAAATCGAAGCGGAATCCGTCCATTTGGTACTCTGTGAGCCAGTACCTGTTCACCCGGTCGATAAATTCTTTCGTATCCGGGCTTTCGTGGTCGAAATCATATCCCCAGTTGTAGACCGGGTTGGGTGCCGTTTCATTATACCATGGATTTTCAGGAGAGGGCTGCCATGTGTTTTCGTCTAAATACAGCCTTGCCAGTGAGTGCTGCCCGAAGGAATGGTTCAGCACCATATCCTGGATGACGGCTATACCCCTGCCATGGCAGGAGTCCACGAAGGCCTTGAGCGTGTTTTTCGGACCGTAATACTTATCCGGGGCGAAGTAGAACGCGGGACTGTAACCCCAGTTTATGTTCCCGTCGAATTCGTTCACCGGCATCAGCTCGATGGCATTGATCCCAAGCCGGTCAAGGTAATCCAGTGTATCAGTAAGGGTCTTGAAATCATGTGCGGCCAGGAAGTCCCGCACCAGCAGTTCGTAAATGTTGAGCGCGGACCTCTCCGGGGGATCAAAAGAGGTGTTTTTCCACTGGTAATCTTCCTGGGCTGTCTGGAAAACCGAGACCATCTGGTCCGTTTTTCCAATCGGGTAGGGAATCAGTCCCGGGTAAGTTTCCTCAGTGATATACCCGTCATTCCAGGAATCCAGGTATTTGTCCGCATAGGGATCGGCAATCCGTATATTCCCGTCCACCAGGTACTGGAAGGGGTACTCGCGTCCGGGTTCCAGTCCCCCGAACTCCAGCCAGAAATGTTTCCCGTCCGGTGTAATTTTCATGGCCCCGGCTGCACAGGCGGACCACTTTGTAAAATCAGACAGCAGGTATGCGCTTTCCTTCAGGGGTGCATACAGGACAAAGGTAACGGAGGTGTCGCTGGTATAATTGATGCCTGTTTCAAGACCTTCCGGCAGGGGACTAACAACGATTGGCTGGCGGACATAATAGAAAAATGAATCTGCAACTGTTTCCCCGTCCCCGTATGCGTATACACAGACATAGCTGTCTCCGTATTCATCCGCGATGATCTGGTGGGTAAGGGAATCAGCATCGTGGACAGACCTGGTGTATAGATCATTGATATACAGTGAAATGGAGTCGGCAAGCGAGGCCGAGGCCACTATCTGTATTGTATCGTTCAGGTCCACAATTATGGAAGAAGCCGATGGCGAAAGGATTGAGACGTTCAGTCCCTCCTCGAAAACATCGATGAAGATATCTTTCCCTCCGTCGTCCTTGCCCTCGTAATACTGCGAAGAACCCGGCATGGGCTCGGAGCTGCGAAATACAAAGGCTACCTGTGAAATTGTCTCACCGGCCGGGACGCCGTAGAAGGTCTGGATATCGGGGGTGATCTCCAGTTTGTAATAATCGTCCGATATCCTTGTCAATTGGGTTTCAGGGGTATTCTCATCCCATTCGGTCTTAACGTATTTCCAGTCCGACGGACCGGTACTGTTCGAGGTGATTACCCCGGTATGCGCATGCACATCCCCGGTGTAACCTGCCAGTCCCCCGCTACCCTGTGTGGCATCGAAATACACCGTGAGGCCCTGATTGGCGTATGGGATGGCCGGATCGCTGGTGACAACCTGTGACAGGGCAGGTACGCCTGAGACCAGGACTGCCAGGAAAAGCATGAATTTTCGTCTCATATTTCAATAAAGTATCATTGATTGCAGGATCACCCCATTCTGTAGTATTATTCCAGTTCCAGTACGAGCGATGTACGCGCAGGAACCGTCAGTTCGCCCTGCAGGGTAAATACATTCCCGGAAATGATATCCATACCCTTCGTGAATCCACCGGTCAGTTCCAGGAACCGTTCCATATCAAGGTTCATGTCCTCCCTTCCCTTGTTCAGGATCACCATTACGGATTTCTCATCATTATAGCGGCCGTATACATAGCTTCCCTTTTCAGGTGCGTAATGAATCAGTTTTCCCGTATGGATCACCGAATTTTCCTTTCGCCAGTTCAGTAGGATTCTAAAGAATTCCTGCATTTCCTTTTCATCCTCACTAAGGTTCTCACCGGTAAACGCATTTATCTCATGGTCATTCCATCCTCCCGGGAATTCCTTGCGTATATATCCGTGGTGGTTCCCCTCGGTATGTGTCATGGGGAGCTCGCTACCATAAAGGATCTGTGGGATGCCCCGGATGGTAAGGATATAGGTGATACCCAGTTTATAAAGATCCCTGTCCATTCCCAACTGCATGAAGAAGCGGGGCATATCATGATTGTCCGGGAAAACCAGTAGATTATAAGGATCCGGGTACAGGTAATCATAGGAAAGCGCTTCGTAGAGTTTAAGCCAGTCCGAATCCCATTCTTCCTTTTCGGCCAGGCTTCTGTACAGCGCATTCTGCAGAGGAAAATCCATAAGGCTGGGAATATGGCCCTGGTACCCGTCACGGTTTACCTGGCCATTCTGCCAGTAGGCTATTAGTCCCGGATTAAGGCTCCATTCCTCCCCGACGATATTGAGATCCGGGTATTCTTCCAGAACCCTTTTATTCCATTCGGCCATCGCATGCTTGTCCGGGTAGGGATAGGTATCCTGGCGTATCCCGGCAAGGCCGGCATACTCGATCCACCAGATACTGTTCTGGATCAGGTAGTTCGCCATGAAAGGGTTTTTCAGGTTCAGGTCCGGCATGGTAGGGGCGAACCATCCTTCCACCATCAGTTTGCGGTCCCCCTCGGCTGCATAGGGATCCTGGTTCACGGTCCGCCGGTGGTTACAGCGGACATAATCGGGGTAGTGATTTATCCAGTCCCTCGAAGGTACATCCTCCATCCACCAGTGCCCGGAACCGCAGTGATTGAAAACCAGGTCCATGATCATCTTGATCCCTTTCTCCTTA
>CBFDEE010000280.1:0-3972 GCA_965603745.1 uncultured Bacteroides sp.
GGAAACTGAACTAGGTGAAACGGGAGGACCGGCACCGGACGGACTGGAACGGGCCTTTGCCATTCTAGAGGAAAGGGGTGAGCTGGTCCTGGAATTCCATTCTGATGATCAGTCCACAGTAAACAAGATCGGTAAATTCCTTTCGCTTGACCGCAGAACAGCCGGCGGATTCGAAGCTTATGCAAGCGCGGAAGGATTCAGGAGATTCCTTGACTACGATATTCCCTACAGGATCATTGAAAGGCAAAACGGTAAGAAAAGCCTGAACGATACCGCCGTTTTTCCGGGCGATTGGGATGTCTACCCTTCACATTATCAATACATTAACTTCATGAAGTCAGTGGCCCTGGACTACCCGGAAATATGCCGGCTGGATACCATCGGGAAGAGCGCGGATGGGCGCAGCATCCTGGTTATGAAAATCACCGATAAACCGGACGAGCATGAGCCCGAACCAGCCTTTGTATACTCGTCCACCATGCACGGTGATGAGACCGCAGGTTATGTAATCCTGCTGAGGCTGATCGGGCATTTGTGCAGCAACTACGGCGAGGATTCCCTGGTCACAGAACTGGTTAACGGTCTGGAAATATGGATCAATCCCCTGGCCAACCCGGACGGAACTTACTGGCAGGGGGACAGCGCCATCTACCTCCCCAAACGCTTCAATTCGAATAATGCCGACCTAAACAGGAACTTCCCGGGAATACAGGGGGACGATCATCCGGATAACCTGCCCCGGCAGCCGGAAAACATGGCACAGATGGATTTTCTGAGTCGCATATATATGGTCATGGGGGTAAATATTCACGACGGGAAGGAACTTATTAACTACCCATTTGATACCTGGCCTGACCTCCATGCAGATGATGCATGGTTTATCAGGACCTCAAAGGAATATGCAAAGACCGCCAGGGAACGGGCTTTTCCTGTCCTGTATATGCTGGATCTTGATTCCGGGATCACCAATGGCTGGGAATGGTATAAGGCGGTGGGTACCCGGCAGGACTGGGTGACGTATTCCAACCATGCACGGGAGGTGACCCTGGAAATCAGCCGGGATAAAAACCCTCCGGCGGAGAACCTTCCGTATCTGTGGCATTATAATCATCCCTCCCTGCTCCGGTATATGCAGCACAGCCTGTTCGGAATCCACGGCATAATCCGGGATGAAAGTACGGGTAATCCTCTGAAAGCTTCAATCCGGGTGCCCGGGCATGATAAACTCAACTCAGATATCTGCTCGGACAGCCTCAGTGGTTATTTTGCCCGGTTGATTGAACCGGGGACCTGGAACCTCGAGATCTCAGCCGGGGGCTATGCACCCCGGATCATTAACGATGTACAGGTAATAAGTGACCAGGCCACATGGCTGGATGTCAGCCTGCAGGAACTGAGCCTGGGTCTTGATGACATGCATGCCGTTGATGTCAGCCCGAATCCTTTTCATGGCCGGACTGAGATGACCATTAACCTCAACACTCCTGGTCCCTGCAAGCTCTTCCTGTATGACCTGAACGGGAGGCTGGTCCACGAGGACCATTTCTACTGCCCGGTCCCCGGCAGAATGGTCCGTCCACTTGATTGCAGACATCTCGAACCGGGCATCTATATACTGAAGATGCAGTCAGGGGCAGGCAGTATCACCAGAAAAATCCTCAAACAGCAATAGAAATAAAAAAGTATCTTTGCCCGTTAATATGCATGATTAAGACATTACCGCAGTATGCTGATATGAAAACTTTTTACTCCCTTTTTCTTGCCCTTCTGTTTACCGCCGGTCTGAATGCCCAGAACATCAGCAGGATACCACCGGAGGTTCCAAAGCTGATCGTTTGCATGGTAGTCGACCAGATGCGGTATGATTTCATATACAGGTACTGGGATAAATTCGGGGAAGACGGGATCAGGAAACTGGCAGGTTCGGGGACCTTCTGCAAGAATGCCTCTTATAATTACCTGATAAATGAAACCGCCGTAGGCCATTCCACAATTGCCACCGGAGCTCTTCCCGCGCATCACGGGATCATCTCCAATAAATGGTATAATAACCTGCGGGATGAGATTGTGTACTGCGTTGAGGATGAGAAGGTAAACACCGTGGGAGGCAGTTTTGGTTCCGGTCGTTTCTCCCCCCACCTGCTGCTGGCATCGACTATCGGGGACGAGATACACCTGGCTTCAAACATGAGATCAAAAGTCATAGGCCTTGCCCTTGACAACAGTGCTGCCATTCTTTCGGCCGGGCATTCAGCCGATTATGCATTCTGGTATGATGATGAGACGGGGAATTGGGTGAGCAGTTCCTACTACACTGACTCCCTTCCGGGATGGGCCCGGGAGTTCAACGAAAAAAAACTTGCCGAATCGTATCTTACACGCACCTGGGAGCCCCTGTTGAACCGCGGGCAATACACCGAGAGCGGAAGCGATACCAGTGCTTTTGAACTGGGACTGAATGGCCGGAGTGTTTTTCCGTATGACCTGGATAAACTTAGCACACCGAAAAGGAACAAACGGGATTACAGCATTCTGAAATATACCCCGTTCGGTAATGTTCTGACACGTGATTTTGCCACGTCCATTATAATGAATGAAGAGCTTGGACAGGATGCATACACAGATTACCTGGCCATCGGATTTTCGGCCAATGAATACATCGGTAAATACTTCGGATCGAATTCCGTGGAGGTTCAGGATGCCATGCTGCGTCTCGACCGGGAGATTGCCCACTTCCTGAATTTTATCGAGCAGTACGTGGGGATTCAGAATACCCTGGTGATCCTGACATCCGATCATGGACTGGCCTATTCACCTGCCTACCTTAAAGCAAGCAAGATCCCTTCCGGGGATTTTAATCCTTACAGTTCCCTCTCACTCCTGGGATCCTATCTTAATGCCATCTACGGGAAAGGGGACTGGATAAGATATTACTACGGACAGCAGATATACCTGAACCATGAACTTATCGAGACCTCCGGCATATCCTACCAGGAGATACAGGAGCGGGCGGCCCAGTTCCTGATACAGTTCGAGGGGGTATCCAATGCCGTTACTTCCTATACCCTGCAAACCTCTGATTTCTCAGAGGGAATCTTTCATAAAATGCAGAACGGATATCACCAGAAACGCTCGGGCGATCTGATCATTAACCTGGCTCCGGGCTGGATCGAGAAGATTAACGGGGAATCCTACCATTCATCATACCTGGGGGATAACCATGTTCCCCTGCTCTGGTACGGCTGGAAGATAAAAAGGGCCAACATTATCCGCCCAGTTAAGATGATCGATATAGCCCCAACCATATCTTATTTTCTGAATATCGCCAGGCCCAATGTCTCAACCGGCGATATCATCCTTGAACTCGTGAATTAGAATTGCTCTGATTTGATTTCAGCAACGTAACTGAACAGATCGGCCACGACCTCCGGCTTCTTTTCGATGGCGGACCCGACCACGATGATATCGGCTCCCGCCCGGTAAGTTTCCCGTATCTGTCCCGCTGAATGGATCCCTCCTCCGACAACCAGGGGAATACTTATATGGGATCTGACCTCACTGATCATACCGGCGTTCACGTTCTCCTTTGCCCCGCTGCCTGCCTCCAGGTAGATCAGTTTATGCCCGAGCATTTCCCCGGCAATAGCGGTTGCCACTGCCAGATCGATCTTGTCCGCCGGGATGGGCTTGGTATTGCTCATGTACTCCACCGAGGTCGTCAGCCCGTTTTCCACAAGGATATATCCCGTCGGTATGATCTCCAGGTTTGTTTTTCTGAGTACCGGGGCGGCGATCACATGGTTGCCAATCAGGAATTCAGGATTCCTTCCGGAGATCAGGCTCAGCAG
This sequence comes from uncultured Bacteroides sp., assembly GCA_965603745.1. Taxonomy (GTDB): domain Bacteria; phylum Bacteroidota; class Bacteroidia; order Bacteroidales; family SM23-62; genus SM23-62. Next base: position 3,849 of record CBFDEE010000280.1, read on the forward strand.
AAGTATTCCGTCAGCATGGGGTGAGATCTGAAGGACATTGCCCGGGAAAAGGATCACCGGCAGGTCGGTGGTTTCCTTCAGGAGGGCAACGGTTTCATCCATGGAGCCCGAAACAAGGCTTCCT
>CBFDEE010000281.1:0-3959 GCA_965603745.1 uncultured Bacteroides sp.
ATTTTAATTTTGTACATACCCTTCTATACGGAAGAATGTAGCTGTCCGGGGTGGAATTCAAGCTCCTTTTCAATAAGCTGTGTTTGGGTTTTAATTCTGTAGAATAAGGTTTATTTTTATCCTCATGGATCCCAACGAAAGAAACTACACCAACGGCGAGATAACCGTGTACTGGAAACCTTCCACCTGCATACACGCTACGACCTGCTACCGTGAACTTTTCAGGGTATTTAATCCCCGGCAGCGTCCCTGGGTGAACATGGAGGGCGCCCCGACTGAAAAGATCATTGAAGTCATCAAGAAGTGTCCCACCGATGCGCTTACCTACGAATGGAATGATCCGTCAAGGAAGTCTGAAAAGCCCTTTCAGGGCTCCGTAGAAGCTACAGACGAGAAAAGCAGGGAAAAGATGGCCGGGAAACCGGTTAAGATAAGAATTATGAAAGATGGTCCCTATGTGGTTGAGGGGGATTTCCGGGTGACGGGATCGGACGGAGAGGAGAAAAAGCCCATGCTCATGACTTCATTCTGCCGCTGCGGGGCAAGTGAAAGTATGCCCTACTGCGATGGTTCTCACAGGATCGATAATTTTACAAGCAATTGTGACTAAACATGGAAAACAAAGAGAAAAAAACCGCTGAATTCAAGGTATTAAAAAACGGTCCCCTGCAGGTGACCGGAGATTTTGTCCTGAAAAGCGTGGAAGGCCGGGTAATTGAAACCGGGGAACAGGTATTCCTATGCCGTTGCGGGGGATCAAAGAAAAAGCCCTTCTGTGACGGTTCGCACCGCAGGGTGGGACTGAAGGACTGATATGAAACCACAGATCACTTCTGAAACCGGTAAGCTGGAAGCAGTGATCCTTCACCGGCCAGGCCCGGAGGTGGAGAACATGACCCCGGTCAACGCGGAACGGGCTCTCTACAGCGATATTCTGAACCTTTCGGTCGCCGGGAGGGAATATGAACAATTGTCCGGCATCCTGGACCGCTTTACAAGGACCTTCCAGGTAGCGGATCTTCTATCTGCAGTACTCGGAGACAAAAGTGTTATGGAGGAACTGGTCAGGAAGATCTGCCGGAATGAAAATGCGCCGGAAGCCATTCCCGCTCTTCTTGAGCAGCCGGCCAAGGGGCTTGCAAAGAGCCTCATTGAGGGAATCCCACTGAAAAAGGATACCCTGACCCGCTTTCTCAGCGCCGAGGAGTTTGCCCTGCGCCCCCTGCATAATTTCTTTTTCACCCGGGATGCCTGCATATGCCTGCACGACCGGGTGCTTATCGCCAGGATGGCCAGCAGGGTCAGGGAACGGGAATCCATGATCATGGAAGCCATTTTCAACCATCACCCTGAATTCAGTTCGGAGACCGTAAACCCGCTGGACTGTAATTACTGCGATACGGATGTAACCATCGAAGGCGGGGATGTCCTGGTTGCCAGGAATGATATTACCCTGATCGGTTCGGGTCCCCGTACATCATCGCAGGGAATCGACTTTATCCTTGACCGGATCAGGGAAAAACCCGAGCCGCATCACGTGATCGTACAGGAACTGCCTAAGTCCCCCGAATCCTTCATCCACCTGGATATGGCATTTACCCTGCTGAGTGATGAGCATTGCATGGTCTACGAGCCGCTGATCATGAAACCCAATCCGCACCGGACCGTTTACATCCGGATAGATGAAGGAAAGGTTGTCGATATCCGGAACGTAAAAAACATACCGGACACGCTGGCTGAACTGGGCATGGAGCTGGAACCGGTCTTTTGCGGGGGAAGCCATGACCGGCAGATCCAGGAAAGGGAGCAGTGGCACAGCGGGACGAATTTCTTTGCCCTGGCTCCCGGTAAACTCATTGCTTACGAGCGGAACGTTTATACCATGGAAGCCATGAACCGGAAGGGGTACGAGATCATCCGGGCAAAGGATGTACTGTCCGGCAAGAAGGATCCCGGTGAACATAATAACTGGGTAATTACCATTGAAGGCTCGGAACTCGCCCGCGGCGGCGGCGGTCCCAGGTGCATGACCATGCCGGTACTGCGCTCCTGACCCGGTCAGGCCGCAATCCGAACCGTGGTCCACACAAGATCAAACCAGCTTAATGGTAACTATTGCTTCGGCCTGAACTGCAGTTTTTGCCAGGTATGGGCCCTGAAGGCTGATAACGGTCTAAACCGCCGTCTTTACAAGATCTGCAGCTTCCTGGAGGCTGATGGCAGGGTAGACCTTGAGACCTGATTTGTCAATCAGCACCTTAGCTTCTTCGGCATTTGTGCCCTGCAGGCGCACGATAACGGGTACACGAACATCTCCGATACTCTTGTAGGCATCCACGACTCCCTGGGCCACACGGTCACAGCGGACAATTCCCCCGAAGATATTGATCAGGATAGCCTTGACATTTTCGTCCTTAAGGATAATCCGGAAGCCCGCTTCAACCGTTTCAGCGTTGGCAGTGCCTCCCACATCGAGGAAATTGGCTGGATCTCCTCCCGACAGTTTTATTATATCCATTGTGGCCATGGCCAGTCCCGCGCCATTTACCATGCATCCCACATTACCATCCAGCTTAACAAAATTCAGGTTGAACTTCCCGGCCTCAACCTCTGCGGGATCCTCCTCCGTGATATCCCTCATCTCGGCACATTCCGGATGACGGTAAAGTGCGTTGTCGTCAAGGTTGACCTTGGCATCGGCGGCCAGGATTTTGTTGTCGGAGGTTTTCATCACCGGGTTGATCTCGATCATGGAAGCATCGTAACCGAGGTAGGCATTATAGAGAGAGACCACGAAACGGTTCATCTCCTTGAAGGCATTACCCGAGAGTCCCAGGTTAAAAGCCACTCTCCTCGCCTGGAAAGCCTGTATTCCGACCCCTGGATCGACGGTCTCGGTAAAGATCCGTTCAGGTGTTTTTTCAGCCACAGCCTCAATGTCCATCCCCCCTTCCGGTGAATACATGATGATGTTCTTCCCCGTGGCACGGTTCAGCAGGACGGATACGTAAAACTCCTGTATCTCGCTCTCGCCTGGATAATAGATCCCCTGCTCTATCAGCACCTTGTGCACTTCCTTGCCCTGGGGACCGGTCTGGTGGGTGACCAGGTTCATCCCAATGATGCTCTTGGCATGCTCTTTCACTTCATCAAGCGATTTGGCGATCTTCACGCCACCGCCCTTTCCCCTGCCCCCAGCATGGATCTGGGCTTTTACGGCCCAGGTATCAGCACCTGTGTTTGTCCGGATTTTTTTTGCTGCATCGACCGCAGCATCAGGAGAATCGACGACTGCTCCCTCTGGAATGGCTACATTGTATTTCTTAAGAATAGATTTAGCCTGGTATTCGTGTATGTTCATACGTACGAATTTATTATTTTTTTTTATTTTTCTATCGCAAAGTATATGAGGAAACTTAAGAATTCCGAGCTGGACCGCCTGAACGTGGCGGAATTTAAAAATGCGGAGAAGATCCCGGTGGTCGTGGTGCTCGACAATGTCAGGAGCCTGAACAACATCGGCTCGGTCTTCCGTACCTCGGATGCATTCCTCATAGATAGGATCCTGCTCTGCGGCATTACGGCACAGCCGCCCCATAAGGATATCCATAAGACCGCACTGGGCGCGACGGAGTCGGTGGACTGGCAACACTTCCCCGAGACAGGAGATGCCATAGCGGAGCTTAAAAAGGATGGTTTTATAATTGTAGCTGTGGAACAGACAGTGGAAAGCGTGCCCCTGGAAACTTTCCCTTTCGGGAAGGATAAAAAATACGCCTTTATATTCGGACACGAGATCCGGGGCGTTCAGCAGGAAATTGTCGACCTGTCTGATATGAGCCTGGATATTCCCCAGTTCGGCACCAAGCACTCCCTGAATATTTCCGTTTGCGTGGGAATGGTACTCTGGGAAGCCTTCAAATCCCTCCGCCTTAATCCCTGATACCTGCCTGCACCAA
>CBFDEE010000282.1:0-3921 GCA_965603745.1 uncultured Bacteroides sp.
TCGGCTTCGATGATCTCGGCCGATTTCTTGCGCAGTTCGATCTTCCCGGGTTCATCCTGCTTCACGGGTTCGTTTACCTCGCATGCAGTCATGATCGCCAGTGCGGGGATGATCAATAAAAGGTGGTACAGGGGATTTTTCATGGCTATGTGTGTTCGCTGAATATGCGGATACCGGTTCTGAGCCGGGCTCCCTTATCAAGATGCAGCAAAGATACGACAGGTTGCGTGATTATTGTGTTTATAAATAGCAGGCGGCTCATTACTATTTGCATTTATTCTTCCAAAGTAATATACAAAGGTATAAACCAATTACTGCCGGCCGTATTATCCGGAAATTGCCAGGAGGCTGGTATTTATTGCCAGAAAGCCTGAATGACCCGTATCCATCAATTTCAATCCTGGCAAATGCCAATATAAATTAACCTACAAGCTTACATTGTCTAACTTCAATATTAAAAACCATGAAAATAAAGCTTTTCATTGCAGTTGTTTCCCTGTGTATCCTGATTCAGGGTAATGTTATCGCACAGGGATTTATCCAGCCTGTTGAAAATCCGGCTTCAACAGAATGTTATGTTACACTTAACGACAGCCTGGAATTTAAATGTGAACTCCGGAGTGCCGTTTTATCCGGTGGATCAATGAAATCACTTACAATAAGGTCGAGAACGGCGAGGGTACAGGGATCTTCAGGGTTATCCGAACCAGATAGGCATCGGTATCGTATAAAAAAAAACACTATAATTGTGGATTATTTTCAAGACCGATGTCCGGATTTCTTAAAATCATGCCTATATTGCTGGTGATCAGCGTGTTTGGATACGGCCAGACGGTCGATCACTGGGACCTGATCGTAAATTCAGATGATGTATTCCGGTACTGGAGCAGCAACAGCGGCGCCCCGGATGCCGGCTGGAGAAATACCGGGTTCGATGACGGAGCCTGGGAAAGCGGGCAGGGCGGCATCGGCTACGGTGACAATGATGACCTGACGGAGATCGATGCCTGCAATTCAGTTTGCATTCGCAAATCAGTCACTGTCGGAGACTCGTCTACATGGGCCGCTGCCTGGCTCTATATCGATTACGACGATGCCTTCGTGGCCTACCTGAACGGTACGGAGATTGCACGCTCCGCCGGATTTGCGGATGCGTTCCCGGACTACCTGCAGCTATCCAGCGCCCAGCATGAGGCTGGCGAGAGGGAAGGATTCAGCATAGGGACTGAAGTGCTGGGGCAATGCCTGCTCAGCGGTGATAATGTGCTGGCCGTGCAGGTACACAATGCCACGGCCACTTCGTCTGACCTTTCCTCCTCGCTCTGGCTGATCGCAGGGATATCCGAGCCGGGAGATCCAACCCGGCAGGTGCCTGCCTGGTTCACCGAACCGGCGAATTTCCTCGAATCGAACCTTCCCCTGCTCATTATCAATACTGATAACAATGCATCCATTCCTGATGAACCAAAGATTGGTGCCTACATGGGAATCATCTTCAATGGCGATGGTGAGATGAACCATGTCGGCGATTCCCATAATCACTACAGCGGGCGTATCGGGATCGAGATCAGGGGAAGATCCACCGCAAGATTCCCGAAAAAGCCTTATAACTTCGAGACCAGGAACGCTGTGGGGGAAAACCTGAACGTTCCTCTGTTCGGCTGGACGCCGGAGAACGACTGGGCCCTCCGGGCATCCTATATCGATCATACTTTCATCCGTAATGGACTGGCCTGTTATATGTCGCGAAAGAACGGTTTCTGGGCAAGCCACACCCGCATGGTTGAGCTGGTATTAAACGGCGAATACCAGGGTATATACATTTTGATGGAAAAGATCAAGCGTGACAGCGGAAGGGTGAACATCGCCGACCTGTACCCCGACGAGATCACTGAGCCGGATATCACCGGCGGATACATCTGGGAAATTACGGGTTTTGAAAGCAATTTCGGGGAGCACCGGAACCTGAAATACCCGAAGTATGACGAGGTTGCGCCCGAACAGGTCGCTTACATAAGGCATTACGACGATGCATTCAGAACGGTAATGGCGACCGGGGATTTTGCCGACAGCACACTTGGGTACCATGCCTATATCAACATGGGATCTTTCGTCAACGAGGTCCTCGTCCATGAGGCCATGCGCAACAGCGATGCTTACGGCTGGAGCGGTTACTTTCACAAGGACAGGCTGGGGAAGATCAGTGCGGGACCGGTATGGGACTTTGACCAGTCCGCCGGGAACTCATCCTACCCCGATGACGGAGTGGTCGAGGGCTGGATGTTCTCCCATCCAAACACCAACAACACGCCTTTCTTCTGGGAAAAACTCTTTAGCGATCCGCTTTTCCGTTACGCCCTGCGCCACCGCTGGGAAACCCTGCGCTATGGTCCGTTCAGTACGTATAACCTTACTGCCTATATTGATTCCGTTGCGTCCCTGCTTTCGCAGGCGCAGCTACGGGAGTTCGAGAAATGGGACGTCCTGGGCAAATTCATCTGGAGGGAAACCTCTGGCTACCAAGACAGGGATTCCTATAACCGCGAGGTAGGTTACCTGAGGAACTTCCTTACCCAGCGCTGGGCATGGATGGATGCCGAACTGGCGAAATATGAAAATCCCTATCCATGGATTACGGACCCGCTGCCGACTGATACAACCGGCATAACGGGAACGTCAGGCATTACTGCCAACTCCTCGTCGCATCCCGGCGGCGGACTGCTGGTTTACCCGAATCCTGCGCGTGACCGCCTGAACATAAGGATCGTACAACCTGAATACACTGCAATATCCATCTCCTTCTACAACAACCTGGGTGAGCTGGTCCAGCAACATAGGGACCTGAAAGCTGATTCGGCTGCCAAGGTATACACCATACTACTGGATTCACGTCTGGAACCGGGCATATACTTCTATCGTATCCAGGGTTCATCGGGACACTATTTCAGCGGCCGCTTCATCAAATTAGAATAGGAGCAATAAAAAGACCATTTTTCTCATTTCAATTGCTCTCATTGCTACCAGTGTAGTAAATGCTCAGGGAATTGGCCGGCAGGAAAAACAGCACGGATACTCCTGCGACACTGAGATTATCCACACCATTGCTGGAATCTATCCTGCTTGAATTCCAGGTATACTATTTGCATAGCATGATCAGAGGGATTCCGGGAACTGGATTCCAAAGTGATTTTATTGTACATTTATTTCTTTTATACCAGCATATCATGAAAACAAGAACACATTTCTTGCTGATCATCCTCGCGCTTTTATTTTCCGGCTGCAGTAAATACGGGTACGTGAGCTTGAACTATCCCGTGGAACCGCAGGTATACCTTCCTGAGAATATAGATGAGATTGCCGTTGTCAACCGCTCCCTTACCAGGGAAGAGGATGAAAGCAGGCGGGTCACGGAAGCCGTCCTGACCACAGAGATAGCCGGTTCGGACCGCCTGGCATCCGACGAATGCATAAAGGGAGTCTATGCCGCCTCGCAGAACTGGAACGGGGCCCTCATAGTGATCCCCGAGACCGTGAAATTATACGGAACGGGCACAAGGGAAATGCCCGAGCTCCTTGACTGGGAACTTGTTGCAGGGATATGCGAGAGGGAAAAAACAGATGCCCTTCTTGTCCTTGAAACCTTTGATTCCAATACCGATCTTTTACTGGCGGCAGCCGGGGAACAGGTAGCCGCCATACTGGCTACGGGAGAACCATCTTCCAGGGTACCCAACCAGGTAAATATGAATGTTTCCTGTTTCTGGCGCCTATACGAACCCGAAAGCAGGACGGTCATCGACCAGTACCAGCACAATACCTTTATGAGATTCAATCTCGTCAACGGTATTCCGCCACCTGGAGCACTCCCCGAAACAGCATACTCAGCAGGAGTATCCTATGTGAACCGGTTTTTACCTGGAT
>CBFDEE010000283.1:0-3914 GCA_965603745.1 uncultured Bacteroides sp.
TTTTTTCTGACCTGTTGAAACGATAGAGGCAATCAACAACTCTCTTTCGATGTTTTGGTTTCACATAAAGGTATTCTTCAAAACACTCATTAAGAGTAAAGTACTTACATTGATCAATGTTACCGGACTGGTAGCTGGTTTAACTGTTTCAATTCTAGTATGGATGTTCATTACCCATGAACTATCATATGACAGGTCTTTTAAGAATAGCGACAGGGTATACAGGGTAATCAGGAACTGGCAGGGAAGCGAAAAATTCAGTACATCCGTATCAGCACCTCTTGCAAACAGCTTAGGCACTGAATTTCCTGAAGTGATTGCTTCAACAAGGTTGTACCCGAGCAGCAACAACATAATCGTAAAGGGAACTGAAGTATTCCGGGAAGACCACGTCCTGGTAGTTGATTCTTCGTTTTTTGAAGTTTTCGGTTTGGCCCTGAAAACAGGGAACACAGATCTTTCTTTGAAGGATCCGCGATCAGTTGTGATCAGCCAAACGGTTGCCAGTAAGATATTCGCTGACAGTAATCCAATCGGTCAGATGCTGTCCTTTGAGAGCAGTAATCTGGGCATTAACAGAAATTCTTTCACAGTCACCGGTATTTACGATGACCTGCCTCCGAATTCACATATGAGGCCCGATTTTCTCATATCCTCTGGCTCATTTAGTTTCATTAACAATTTAAGTCCGTTTAACCATTTTCTTCAAACCTATGTATTGCTGGAGAGGGCAGACCAGAAAGACCATCTGGAAAGCATCTTCCCTGAATTTATGGAACAATTTTATGGTACGGATTACTATAATTACAGCGGAAGTACATATCTGTTGCAGCCCATTCAGGATATCCATCTGAATACCAGAGTCTATCAATCCGGGTACGAGACAGCGAAGGGGAGTTACTTTACCATATATTTCTTTCCCTTCCTGGCGCTTTTTATAATCCTGATATCGGTTATAAACTTTGTTAACCTGTATACCAGTCAATCACTTGGACGAAGCAAGGAAGTTTTGATTAAAAGGATTAATGGTGCATCTTCATTCCACGAGCTTCTCTTTTTCATATTCGATTCAATAATTGTTTTCATAGTTGCATTAATACTGTCTATTTGTGCGATCGAATTACTCTTCCCTGCCCTGGAAGCTTTAATTGAAAGGCCTTTGGATAAATCCCTGATCTATGCGCCGGCAAATATTATATCAGGAGTTACTATTATTTTAATATTAGGCATTCTTGCCGGCCTTTATCCCGCCATTGTTCTTGTTTCAAATAAATCAGTCAGCGAGCAGAATATCTGGAAGGATTTTAAAAGGACCGGAGTATTCTTTGACTCAAAACTGATAATCCTTCAGTTTGCAATGTGCATCTTCTTCGTGATCGGATCCATATTCGTTTTTAAACAATTCAGGTACATGGATAAGCTCACCGGAAAAGGATTTAATAAGGATAATGTCATTCTGATCAGTAATCCCTGGTATCTGGGCAAGTCCCACGCTTCATTCAAACAGGCATTGAGGACACATAACAGAATTTTACAGGTTTCATGTTCCGAAAGTGTACCAGGAATTGATAATTTCAGTGTCTGGGGGCACCCGGTTGATTCTGCGGAAAATGATTGTCATATTACGGTTATCTATTGTGACCATAACTACGCCAACACACTGGGCATGAAACTGGTCCGGGGGAGGTTTTTTTCTGAGGAACACCCGACTGATAATCTTGCCATGGTCCTGAATGAAACCGCGATAAAGAAACTGGGATGGACCGAACCCATTGGTAAAAGATACAGTCTTGATACGATTTACAGGGTAATCGGGGTGATACAGGACATTCATTATGAATCATTGCATAATCCGATTGATCCGATGGGGATGGTTCTTATCGCACCGGGAACAGAAAGCTTCATCAGTATCCGGATTGCACCGGGTGAAACAAAGAGCGTTATTTCGTTTGTATCGGACACATGGGATGCATTTGTACCTGAAAGGCCGCTGGAGTATTCATTTATGGACAAGGAATTTGATCTCTGGTACAGAACCGACAGAAAAATTGGTGTGTTTACAACGCTGCTCTCCGGACTTGCAATTATCATTTCTTGCCTGGGACTCATCGGTTTAATGATTTTTACGATTATTCGTCGTTCTAAAGAAATCGGCATACGAAAAGTAAATGGTGCAAGCTCAAGAGATATCCATCTTTTGTTTATTCGGGATGCAAGCAGGTGGTTACTGCTGGCATTTATTATTGCAGTGCCTGCATCCTATATTGCAGTAATGAAATGGTTACAGAGCTTTGCTTATAAAACGGAAATAAGCTGGTGGTTGTTTATCGCCGCAGGATTAGCCGTCTATTTGATAGCACTGGGTAGTATTCTCTGGCAAAGTCACAGGGCTGCCAATCAGAATACGATCGATTCCCTGCGATACGAATAGGTACAGGGCCAGTATTCGTAATTTCAGGTATTATCAACAAAATCCTAAACCTTACATAAAAAAGGCCTTGCAAATATTTGATTTGCAGGGCCTTGCGGAGTCTGAACCTCGTTTCGATTTTTACTTCTTCTCTTCCTTTTTCCCGTCTTCTTCCTCTTTTTTAGTTTTCATCTCCGCCATTTTCTCCACCAGGTCTGGCACCTGTTCAAACAGGGTCGAAAGTGCTGACTTCTTGTCAACAGGTATAAAGGAGATCTCATCTCCCTTTGCGGTAAGAAATCCCATGGGGACCACTCCCATACCGGCACCAGCTCCTCCTCCGGTTCCCTTGTATTTGCCCTTCGGATCATCTCCTGTTCCGGTACCGCTTCCAAACCCGGTTCCAAACTTAATAACGGGCCTGCAGGTGAATTCACCGATTGTGAATTCCTCACCCAGTACACTTTCCGTGTTGGCAATGCTTTTTACATGTTCGGAAAGCTTGTCTAATAATTCATCAACTTTTATTTCCATCTCTATAAAATTTAAAGGTTAAAAAAATGATCTGTATTTGTTCCTGATAACTGTCCACAGTAAAAAACCCAGCCGGGTCCTCAGGTCAAGCACCAGGGATGAAGTCCCGTGAAAATTCACCCTCATCTGAATGTTTTCGCTGTTGATAAACGAAAAGGCCGGTACCAGCCAGGCATTCAGCATGAAATCCTCTGAATCAATATCCAGGTACAGTTTCCTGATCCGGAATGAACGAACCAGATCCGGTATCATCTGCATGTTGCCGGATCGGAATCCCAGTACTTTTTTCTGTCTGGGCTTCCCGGTTTTTTTCTTTCTCTTCCCCATTCCCCCCGAAAAAGGATTGAACCTGTAGGGGATAAAGAAGATCCACCCCCTGATTTGAAATAATTCTTCTGACGAAACCACAGCAGCTTTGAATATTCCCGGAAGAGCCAGTTGATAACGCCCGGTTTCTGTTTCCAGGTTAATGATCACCGGCCCGAGTAATGCCCAGGCCAGCAGGCTGATAAATAGTGAAGTAATTACGATCCAAATCATGCCGTAAAGATATCCCGGCTGCAAGCGCCTGGCTAAGCATAATCGGCCAAATGATAGATTTTAACGGTGAATTGCGGATTCAGGCAGACGGCATTAATATGCTTTCCTACTGTATCCGGAGGGATAACAGGCCTTCGCAGTTTTTGCTATGGCTGCCCTGACGTCTCCTGAACCATAACCAAGTATGCCGGCGGAATGTGCCGATTCAAGGAAAAAATCCCTGCTGATGATATCCTTAAAAACATGTCCTGGATGAAGGCCTGATTCTTTTCCCTTTTTCCGGTACCTTCGCATCAGCACCCTTCCCACAAGGGCGGCTATCCAGTGCGGAATATGAATGAGTTTTCTCCTGATACCAATGGCATTGAACATAATGGAAAACATCTCTTTCCAGCGTATGTCCAGGTCACCAATCGGGTACCGGGCACCT
>CBFDEE010000284.1:0-3898 GCA_965603745.1 uncultured Bacteroides sp.
TTTTCTTGCAATCATAGCCCTGTTCCTGTCCGCCATCGGATTGTATACCCTGGTCTCCCTGAGCGTGATCCGCCGCACCAAGGAGGTAGGTGTACGCAAGGTAATGGGAAGCTCCATACCGGCTATCATCGGTATTCTCAGCCGTCCCTATGCCATCATCATAGCCATTGCCTCGGCCATCGGGCTGGCCGCCGGGCATTATTCCGCCATGGTAATGATGGAAAGCATCTGGGAGGTCCATACGGATCCTAATTTCCTGACCTTCGCCCTGCCTGTGGTCCTTATACTGCTGATCGCCTCCGCCAGCATCGGCTGGAAAGTCTACTCAGCCGCATCTCGCAACCCGACAGAATCGCTGAGGTACGAATAGGTTCGATCCAGAGAAATTTCCATTCCTGCCACAGGGGCAGTTTTCGATTCAGCCAGGGAAATCGATGCGTAGGATATTATTAATAATTCAATTGTGCGATATATTCCGGGAATAACCGGATCTTGCCTGATTCTCCGGGATCCGGGATCAGGCCTTCAAACTCTTTCGATTTATGACTGAAATTGACATTCTCGCAACTCTTGAGCAGATCTTCCTTTAATTCTTCCGGTGATCCGATATTGAATTTCAGGCCAAGGTAATCCCAGTTAGGCTCCGTCTTCCCCATCAGAAACATACAGTCATAGTAGTCCCTGCCTTTCTTTCTCTCCAGTACAGCACCGATTTTCATTGACAGCAGGACATCAACCGGCGGAGTAAAAACCTGGGTCAGGATATTGAATTTCTGAATGAGAGGTTTATCGGGAACATAACTGAAACCATGCGGTTCTGATTCCAACTTGATCAGGAACCTTTTCTCCTTATGGCCTGTAATTCCCAGATTATAGGGCAATCCCGGGAACACAATATTCCTGCGGAATGCTGAAAGCTTCAGATCCTGTTTTTTGTCTTCTGCCCTGACCTCAATTCCTTCCCGGTTAATCCTGCTTACCGCCTCATCGCTTATCTGCATGAAATCATTCCTGCTCAGGCCGAAGGTATCAAAATCAAGATCCTTACTGAACCTCTCAATACCATGTATTATGCGGATACCCGTACCACCAATCAGACTCATCCTGTCAGCCAGTTTGCTGCTGAAGATTATATCCAGCATCCTGTACTGAAAATACTCCTTCACCATATATTCAAAGAATTGTGGCAGATCCCGTATCCTCTCCGCGAATTGTTGGCGTATATCTTCCAGGTTTATCATAGTATTCAGGTTGTTGCATACACTTTATTCATTCTGAATATCCGGTCATCAAGGGCTTTGTTCTTAAACCGGTCAAGGTAGGAATACAGTTTCGCCATGTCTGTGCCCTTCAATGTTGACTGGTCAAGGCGAAGGTCCACCATGTCCTTTTCACTGGTATACTGGTGATTCAGGTAAAAGAAGTCAAGGATAGCCTTTTCCGGGTCTGCAATAAGGATCTTCCTTGAACTCATTCCGGTCCCCGATTCAATCAGTCTTTGCCCAAAACCGTAAACCGCCTGCTTAACAGTCCTGTACCGGAAGTTGCCAACAGGAGTATCGTAGTGGACTGTTCTCCTTGTTGAGACTGATGTTGTCAGATAGATGGCTTCAGGTATGAGATTATAATAGGACAGGGCAGATTCAAGGCTTATATATGAAGGAGGGTATATCAGGTTTGCAGCCAACCAGGAAATGTTTTCAGTCACCCTGTATTCCGGAAAACAATACCACCCGTTTATGATTTTAGTAAGATATCCCTTCTTCTGCCACCTGACAAGATTCATGGTATTCATTCCCGGAAACATCTTTTGTGCATCCAGGATGGAAAAAACCCTGAACGGTTCCATCGCATATTTAAACTTCAGCCACATCTGTAAATATTTACAAAAATAATAAATATTCGAAACAAAATGATATTTTATTTCTTTTTATATACATTTATGTATAAAATACGAAATAAAGTATGCTGGATTACAAAACATATCCTGCCGAAAAGTACCGGAAGCTGCAAGACCTGCAAGGTATCGTAAGAAAGACGAGAGGCTCTAACGGCAGCGTATTGCAGGAATAACGAACGATTCTACAAAAGACGCAATGATCTCCTGCTGGCGTATTGCAGAATAGGTGAAGGATTCTCCAGGTGAAGCGAATGTTTCCCTGACCGGGTGAAAGGGTGCAAGTGCTTAATAATGGAAGAACCGCGTGCGGTGGTAGAGTTTGCCGTTCCTTTCGTTGCGCAGTTCCATGATGTAGACGCCGTCGCTCAGCTGGCCGAGTTCAAGGGTCTGGATCATCTGCTCCTCAGGTACGCGCCCGGAGAGGACAAGCCTTCCGGAAGTGTTATATATCATCAGCTTAAGGGATTCCTCCGGCCTTTTTTCGAAGTATACATTAATGTATTCGCCTGCGGGGTTCGGGTACAGGAGTACTTTCCGGTCCGCCGCGGCAGTACCATTGCCAGTACCTGTTGAGGGATCGTACTCTTTTGTCGTTGCAGCCTGCAGGATCTCTTTTGTATTATCATCCTGTATAAAGGCTACAATGGAAATTTTCTCGCGGTCAATCCAGGAAGCGACATTGTCCCACTCCACGGGGATAGGTGGTACTGTTTCATTCATATTCCATGCTTTATTCAATGGCACACCGCTGGCATCGGGAAGCAGTTTCCTGGCCACATACCTGAATAATTCCTGCCCGTTTGTTCCTTCATACTCGGTGCCGCTGATTGAATCTTCAACCACCAGTGTATAAAGGGTCCGTTCTCTCTGGGGCAATCCTGTAAGTGCGGTGATAGCTATACTGAAATGCATGTCGGATTGTCCTTGTTCGACATTAATAATCTTGATCTTGAAATCAGGCGGGGTCAGGGATCTGCTGTGAATGTCTTCAGCATTCGGGCTCCGTTCGTTGAAGTCGTACCTGCGCTCAGCGCCAATATGCATGTCATCCAGGCCTCCGTCCAGTATCGCGTATGGCACGACGGAGTTACCATAGAAAATACCGCGGGTGCTTGAGACAGTCGGATTGTCGATATACATCCTGTCCGCCGTGGGATAATCCGTATGGTACTGGACATCGACCACATCAGCCTGCAAGGCGTCGCAGAGCTCCCTGACAAGCTGGTCTGCATTCGGTGTGTCGCTTGAATTGGCATTGGTGAAATGCTCCAGAAGCGTCAGGCGTGATCGCTGGGTAATTTTAAAATCATCAAATGCAAATCCCCTATCGTCAAACTCAGCATCTGCCCCGGATGACCTGTAAACTACCCTGAATCGAACCTCCGTAGCACCTGAAAGCATATCTATGGCATGAGCTGCACGATACCAATGCTCATCTTCTGTAAATTCATCTGTTCCTGTCCAGCCCATCCAATGTTTACGGTCTCCGTCAACTATCCGGGCTGAATTATACCAGTTCTGTCCACCATCATTTAATTTAGTCCCAACATTTTCCCAGGTTTCTCCATTATCAACAGTATACTCAAGTCCGGCTCCATCCGCATCAGCTTCTAATGAGCGCCTTATCTTCAATTCCACCATCGGCCGGGAATAATCCTCTAAATTGAAGCATGGCGACAGCACCCATGAATTCTCAATGGGCTCATCTTCCGGAAGGACGGTGTACCATGCCCTGTCTGGTGAAGCAGCATTGTACGGGAATTGACCAATCAGCGGATCGAAGGACCAGCTGTTCTCGCCGGGCTCTCCGGCTTCGGTGGACCAGCCATCGACATTTGTTTCGAAATCCTGATAGTAAGTGGTGGCTGTTTCGTCGGTGTAGAGTTTAAATGTGGGACTGAAAAGTATCTCCTGCTCAATGGAGTTCATACACCCGTGATTGGTCTCAACAAAGTAGGATACCTTATGCAGCCCGTGTGTGCCGAAGTAGTGTTCCTG
>CBFDEE010000285.1:0-3883 GCA_965603745.1 uncultured Bacteroides sp.
CGTTCCATGACGTTGCGGAACTCCCGGATGTTCCCTGTCCATTTGATCTTCTGAAGTTCTTTAATGGCATCTCCGCTGATCTTTTTATCAGCCATGCCGTGCTCGGCACATATTTGCCGGTTAAAATGCTCGGCCAGCAAGGGGATATCGTCGGTTCTTTCATTCAGCGTCGGGACTGGGATCAGGATTACGCTAAGGCGGTGGTAGAGGTCCTCCCTGAAGGTGTTCTTAGAGATCTCTTCTTTCAGGTTCTTGTTGGTGGCGGCAATGATCCGGACATCAACCTCAATATCCTTGTCGCTGCCCACCCGTGTGATCTTGTTTTCCTGCAGGGCCCTGAGCACCTTGGACTGGGCTGAGAGGCTCATGTCGCCTATCTCGTCCATGAACAGGGTCCCGCCGATGGCCTGTTCAAATTTCCCTTTTCTCTGTTTATGGGCGGAGGTGAAAGCTCCCTTCTCATGTCCGAACAATTCGCTTTCTATCAGTTCTGAGGGGATGGCGGCACAGTTAACTTCGATGAAAGGTGCCGGGGCACGGCTGCTTTTTTCGTGAAGCCAGCGGGCAACCAGTTCCTTACCGGTCCCGTTCTCTCCCGTGATCAGTACCCTTGCATCGGTTGGGGCCACCCGCTCGATCATTTCCTTAATTTTCCGGATGGCCTTCGATTCCCCGATCATGTCATCGGTCTTGGCAATCTTACGTTTCAGTACCTTTGTCTCGGTGATCAGGTCGGAGCGTTCCAGTGCATTGCGTATGGTAATCAGCAGGCGGTTCAGGTCCAGTGGCTTCTCAAGGAAATCAAAGGCACCCTTCTTGATTGCATCCACGGCAATTTCAATATCCCCGTGTCCGGAGATCATGATCACGGGAATATCTCCGGGCTGATCCATAATTTTCTCAAGGACTTCAATTCCGTCCATCTCCTGCATCTTGATGTCGCAGAGGACCACCTCGAATTTCCCGTCTGCGAATAATTCCAGTCCACCTGCACCATCCTCGGCCGTGATCACTTCATGTTCTTCAGTCTCAAGAATATCCTGGAGAGTGTTCCGTATGCTTTTTTCGTCGTCGATAACCAGAATTTTGGCCATTTCTCAGAAGGATTTAAATGTATGTATCAGAGGCCTGAATTTTCAGGGAGGAAAGGTAATAATTATCCGTCGAAACGAAGGTGATTTTTTTAGGAATAGCGGATCCATTTCCACATTTCCCTGTAGCTCGCCTTTTTACCGTACATAAGGATCCCTGTGCGATAGATCTTAGCCGCCATCCAGGTCATACCCAGGAATGTGAGCACGAGAATGCTCATGGAGAGGGTGACCTCCCAGTAGGGTACCCCGAAGGGGATCCTTGCCATCCCCGATGGAGGCAAACATGGCAGCATAGAGCAGGTATCCCCCCAGGAAGTAAAAGAGGAAGGAACCGAGCATGACCCCGAAATCAATGTTCCGGATGGCGGAGAATGCGTTCAGGAGTTCGGTCATCTCCTCGCTGCCTGATTCGTGTTCTGCCTGAACTGCACCGGCGGACATGATATCCTGTGCCACCACCTTTTCGGTCGGTGACATATTCAGTTCAGGGAATAGTATTGTGCTTGTCACGAATATAAGTAGAAAAGTAAAGATCACCCAGATCAGGAACTGGCTGAGCCCGACCATTGCAATCCCGATGATCTTGCCCATCATCAACTGGAAAGGCCTGACCGATGAGATCACGACTTCTATGATCCGGTTCACCTTTTCCTCGATCACTCCCCTCATTAGCTGGGCCCCGAAAAAGAAGATGAACATATAGATCAGGAATCCGCCCGCATAGCCGACCGCCATTACGAGTCCGGTGCTGCTTTCCTTCTCCCTCCCGTCATCCGTGAGTTTGATGGTCCGTATATTGATCCTTGTTTTTACGGATTTCAGGATTGTATCAAGGTCCTCAATATCGTAAGCCAGGAGTTTCTGATCGCGAATGTATTCCTCTATGGCTTTGCTGATATGCATTTTAGTAGCAAGGTTTGGTTGCTTGTCAGAGTAGAAAACAACCGAATTGGGCTCGAATGCGACGATATGCGAAATGTAAAGAACGCCGTAATAGCCCCCTTCCCTGAAATTGTCCTTGATGGTATTGAGCTTCGTATCGAACAGGTAATCGAATTTCAGGTATTCGGTTTCCGGTATCACATTGATGAAAAGCCCGGAACTGTCCACGATGGCGATCTTCTTTTCTTCCTGGTCTTCAGACATTGCCATCCAGGCTGGGATCACCATGAAGGCGGCGAAGATTACGGGTCCCAGTACAGACATGATGATAAATGATCTTTTACGGACCCTGGTAATGTATTCCCTTCTAATGATCAGCCCTATTTTGCTCATGATCCTTTATTTTCTGTTACAACACGGATGAAAATATCATTCATGCTCGGGAATACCTCGTTGAACGAGACTATATGGACATGCGGGAGCAGCAGTGACAGTAATTCATTATCGGTGGTGTGATGCAGTAATTTAATCCTTACACGGGTATGGTCCTTTTCCCGGGTGATGTCAAGCATCTCATAATGCTTATTCAGGGCAGATCTGAGCTTTTCGGTTTCCCCATGGAACCCTACCTCATAGGTGTCTGTACGGTATTGCTGCCGGATATTGTCAATTGGTCCGTCAACAAGGGTTTTCCCTTTATCTATCAGGGTGATATGGTCACATAATTCTTCGACTGAACCCATATCATGGGTGGAAAATATGATCGTTGATCCCTTTTCCCTCAGAGCCAGGATCTCCTGCTTGAGCATATCTGCATTAATGGGATCGAATCCGCTGAACGGTTCATCGAAGATCAGGAGTTCGGGCTCATGGAGGACGGTCACGATGAACTGGACTTTCTGCTGCATACCCTTGGAAAGTTCCTGGACCTTGCGGTTCCACCAGCCCGTGATCTCAAACTTCTCGAACCATGTCTTCATCCTGTCCTGGGCCTCTGATTTTCCGAGCCCTTTCAGCCTGGCCAGGTAGACTGCCTGCTCGCCGACCTTCATTTTTTTATACAATCCCCTTTCCTCGGGCAGGTATCCGATGTTCCGGATGTGGTCCGGGCTCAGGCTGACGCCATTGAAAAAAAGGGATCCCTCATCCGGGGCGGTAATCTGGTTGATGATGCGGATCAGGGTAGTTTTACCGGCTCCGTTGGGTCCCAGTAGCCCGTAAATACTCCCTTTCGGGATGCTGACCGAAACCCGGTCAAGCGCCGTGGTGTGGATGAATTTCTTGACTACTTTATCAGCACTGAAAATGTCCATGCCTAATTAAAATAACCTTTCATGCGCTCGAAGAAGTTTTTTTCACTGCGGTCCGGGCGGGGTACAAAATTAGGAGATTCACCCAGTTTATTAATAAGTTTCTCTTCTTCTTTTGTAAGACTTTTGGGTATCCAGACATTGATGCTGACCAGCAGGTCACCTCTCCTGTATCCGTTCACATCGGGAACACCCTTGTTCCTTAGGCGCAGGATCTTGCCGGGCTGGGTGCCAGGTTCGATTTTGATCTTAACTTTCCCTTCCACCGTGGGTATCTCTACAGGTGTTCCCAGTGCGGCCTGGGGAATGCTGATATGGAGGTTATAAAGCAGGTCGTTTCCGTCGCGGATCAGTTCAGGATGGGCCTCTTCCTGTATCATGACAAGCAGGTCTCCGTTCACTCCGCCGCGGCGGGCCGCATTACCCTTCCCGGAAACATTCATCTGCATGCCTTCTGCAACGCCTGCAGGTATGCTTATCGGGATTATTTCTTCTTCCTTTACGATCCCTTCCCCGTAGCAGGCAGTACATTTTTCTGTGATGTTTTTGCCTTCCCCGCCACAAGTCGGACAGGCAGAAACAGTTTGCATCTGTCCC
>CBFDEE010000286.1:0-3882 GCA_965603745.1 uncultured Bacteroides sp.
TTTTTCATGCCCGAACAATTCCGCATCCATGGTGCCCTCGGGAATGGCCCCGCAGTTAACGGCAATATAGGTCCCATGTTTCCTCGAGCTGAACTGATGAATGATTTTGGGGAAAAATTCCTTACCCGTTCCGCTTTCTCCCCCGATCAGAACTGAAAGATCAGTGGGTGCAACCTGCAGGGCAATATCAATAGCCCGGTTCAGCGCCGGATGGTTGCCAATCAATCCAAACCTCTGTTTAACTTTCTGTACCTCCATCTGACATTTTTTCCAAAATTGCATGACAAAATTACAATTTTCCATGATTTTTACTAATTTGGAAATCTAAGAAAATCCATACTGCCATGAATTTCATCGGAATAATTCCTGCCCGCTATGCCTCCACACGTTTCCCCGGTAAACCCCTTGCTGACCTCGGGGGTAAACCCATGATCCAGTGGGTATATGAGAACACCCTTCAAAGCCTGGAAAACGTAATAGTGGCAACCGACCACCCGGATATCGAATCAGCCGTGAATGGGTTTGGAGGAAAGGTTCTTATGACATCACCAGATCATCCCAGCGGAACGGACCGCTGTGCAGAGGTACTTGAGTTGCTGATGGAACGGGGGGAATCCTATGATGTCGCGTTGAACATCCAGGGAGATGAACCGTTTATCCGGAACACCCACCTGAGCCTCCTGATGCAGGCCTTTGACAGAGAAGACACACAGATAGCAACCCTTGCGAAGGTAATTGAAGATCCCGATGCAATCCATGATCCGAACATCGTCAAGGTCATCCGCGGTAAAACGGGGAATGCCCTTTATTTCAGCAGGTCTCCCGTGCCTCACCTGAGGGGCAAACCGGAGCGGGACTGGTACAGCGGATTCAAGTATCTGAAACATATTGGAATGTATGCCTACCGGACGGAAGTCCTCTGTAAGATCTCCAGCCTCAAGACCAGTCCCCTGGAACAGGCCGAATCCCTCGAGCAGCTCAGGTGGCTTGAACACGGATACACCATCAAGGTACATATGACTACCGAGGTAAGTATGGGAATTGACACCCCCGAGGACCTTGAAAAGGCAAGAAAGATCATTGAATCCCACAAGGTTTAAGGGATTCATGTAATAGTATTAACATTAGATAAAATACTTACCACAGTCCGGCGGAAAATCCGCTGGTTCTCCCGACCGGCCTTTCAAAGGGAATGTACATTATGCAGATCCGTTCCGGGCAGGAGATCGAAACGATCAAACTGCTGATAGAATAGCAGGCTTCAACCCGATTGGCATACTGAATGGAATTCCGCCGCTCCCGCTTATTCGTATCTCAGTGCGTCGGCAGGATTCTTCAGGGCTGCGGCAACGGTCTGGAAGCTGATGGTGATCAGGGATATGACCAGGGCAAAAGCAAAGGATAACAGAAAAGGAGCCACTCCCAGTTCGATCCGGTAGGCAAAATCATTCAGCCAGTCCCTCGTGAAGAAATACGATACCGGCCAGGCCAGCAAAGTGGCAATGCTGATAAGGATGATGGTTTCCCTGGAGATCAGGCGCACCACCTGCACAGCATTTGCACCCATAGCCTTGCGGATTCCGATCTCCCTTGTCCTTTGTTCGGTTGTAAAGGCCGTAAGTCCCAGCAGTCCCAGCGAAGCCACCAGGATGGCCAGCACGGAAAATACCAGGAAGATGATCCGTGTGCGTTTCTCCTGTTCATACCTCGAGGCAAAGTCATCGTCGAGGAAAAAATAATCGAAGGGCTGGTCACTGGTGAATTCTTTCCATACAGTTTCGACCTGTTTCAGGGTAGCCTGCATGCTCTGTGGTTCCAGCCTTACTGTCAGATAAGGGATCCAGCCCCAGTCCGCCGGCCTGATGCGCATCATGTATGGCCGTATCTCGTTATGCAAAGAGGAATTATGAAAATCCTTTAACACGCCCACAACCGGAAGGCGGTTAATTTCAAGGGCTTCATCACCTGGTTGTAAAAAATTTGTCATGAGTGGTTCAGTGATACCGAAATTTTTTACGGCAGCTTCATTGATAATAATATTACTACTGTCCGAAGCATATTGCTGGCTGAGGAACCTGCCATCCAGCAGTCTCAGTCCATAGGTTACGGGGTAATCATGGTCTGCCCAGTTCACTTCCAGCAGGAAGGATTCCTCAGGGGGCCTTTTTTCGATCAAAAATGCATTGTAACTGTTCGTATGACCCGGTACCATTGTGGATGAAGTTGAAGAGATCACACCGGGGAATGCCGCGATTTCCTGCTTAAAGGTCCCCACCCTGTCACGCCCGATGGTACTGAAACGCTCCAATACGACGAGCTGGTCCTTGTAGAATCCGAGTTCTTTGCTGACCAGGTAATTAAGCTGTCTGCTGATTACCAGGGTGCCAAGGATGATAAAAATGGATATCCCGAACTGAAAAACCACCAGTATACTTCTCAACCTGCTGCTCCTGGTGCCTGCCTCCAGCTTGCCGGCTATAACTGCGACCGGACGGAACGAGGCAAGGAAGAAAGCCGGATAGGAACCCGCCAGCAGTCCGACCATGAGGGCAAAGCCCAGTAAAGCCGGTATGATGTACCATTCTGACAAATAATTAATGGATAATGTTACCCTGGTCTGGTTCTGGAAGGCGGGCAGGCTAAGTTCAACAATCAGCAGTGCCAGCAACAGGGCGATCACAACCATTATTAGCGACTCTGCAAGGAACTGGAAAATCAGCTGTTTTTTCGAAGACCCGACTACTTTTCTGAGGCCTACTTCCCTGGCCCTCCCGGCTGAACGGGCTGTGGAAAGGTTCATGAAGTTGATGCAGGCAATTACAATGATAAACAGTGCGATCAGGGAAAAGATATAAACGTATTTCTTATCGCTGGAGGGCCGCATACTGTGTTCAATATCGGTATTGAAATGAATGTCTGACAGGGGCTGGGCTTCAAGTATGTAATAATTGCCGCCCGCTTCCCATTCCTCCAGGGTAATACCGACATAATGCTTGATCTCCGGTCCAACGTATTTTCGCACAATCGGATCAAATATCTCATGCATTATTTCCGGTTTTGTCTCCTCGTCAAGTAAAAGATAGGTAAACACATTATTGCTGGTCCATTCGGTCTGGTTTGCCCTCCAGATGCTTCGGAAGTCCACCACGAAATCACAGAAAATATGACTGTTGTCAGGGATATCTTCCATTACTCCCGTGATCGTATAATCGACACTGTCATTGAATGCCTCAAGCACTTTTCCCATGGGATCTTCATTACCGAAATATTTTTTTGCCATTTTCTCGGAGATCACCATGGAGTGTGGTTCTGTAAGTACCGTGGAAGGATCTCCGCTGATCAGGGGAAAGGAAAAAATCTCAAAGAACCCGGAATCCGCCCAGTAAAAATTATCCTCAAGAAAGACCCTCTCTCCCTGCCGGATCAGTATATTTTCCCAGGTCTCAATTCTGCAATAATTAATAACCTCGGGAATTTCGTCCAAAAATGCAGGGCCTGTCGGAACGGCGGTATATGCACTGGATATTTTTGATTCAGCAAGCTGGCCATTTACCCAGACACGTACGATCCGGTCAGCTTTTTCGTGGAATATGTCGAAACTGCTTTCATGAATAACAAACAGGGTAATCAGTATACTGCATGCAATCCCGATCGAAAGTCCCAGTACGTTGATCAGTGCATATGCCTTCTGCCGGGCTATGTTGCGAAGGGCAACTGTGATAAAACTTTTAAACATGGGATCCTGGAGGTGTTTTTAGAAATAGGTGTTTATAGATAAGACGAAAGTAAGAAAGCTGCGTTACAAAATCAGCATTTATACCTCAGAAATTATTCATACCTCAAAGATTCTGCAGGATTTTTCAGGGCTGCACTTACAGCCTG
>CBFDEE010000287.1:0-3850 GCA_965603745.1 uncultured Bacteroides sp.
AAAGAAAGCTGCCCCGTATGAGGCAGCCTTCTTCTGAAAAATATGTTGTCCAAGTAATTATTCCGTAATCTCCTTGAAGATATCGTCTTCGAAATAAGCAGCAAATTCAACGTCCTTCTTGGCGTGCTCCTTAACCTTTTCAGGTGCCAGGGCAACGGAAGCACGAAGTGCATTGTACATAATTTCAGTGTCACTGTCACGTGCTGCAGCAACTGCTATCAGGTAATTTGTCTTTGCACATTCATCGAGCTTGCGAAGCATCTCAATGGCATGGCTGGGCTGTCCGCTGAGCAGGATCACCAGGGCATTGTTGAAACACTCGGTTGCACCCAGGTAACTCTTGGCGGCTTCATAGTCACCCTCCTTGATTTTGATGGCAGCAAGATTCTGATTGACTTCATCTCCTGCGCCCATGGCTGATGTAAAGAGGTTCCCGGCAGCTTCCATGTCTCCTTCCCTGAGGGCGACAACACCCAGGTTATTCTTCACAATGTTGTGGTCCTTAAGTGCCTTGGCAGCTTCAAAGGCTTCTTTAGCCCCTGCAACATCATCCAGGGCGAGCTTGGTCACACCAAGATTATTGGCGGCACGGATACACTTCGGATACTTCTCCCAGGCCTTGCCGTAAAGTGCAAGCTTGGTTTCGTTGTCTTCGAACAGCGTGGCTGCATACAGAAGTTCTTCGAGAACGAGTGTATCCATGTTATCTGTTACCCACTGCTTCATTTCGTCGTCTGACCATCCCACTTTTTCAACGGTTACGGTAAACACCGAACGCCTCAGCTGGGGAAGGATATCCTCCTTGATCTCTTCGAATGCTTCGGAAATATTCCTGATCTCCTTCTCACGTACGACGGGATCAGAATACATAGAAAGCACGCGGAGGATCAGGTCCTTATCCTGGATATCCGATTCTTCCATCAGCTTCTTGAAACCCTCCCAGTCCTCCGGTGTGGACATCAGTTTAAAGAATTCTTCATCTTCGGGAATCTCGATTTTGGCCTTACTAAGGTCTTTTTTCAGGAAACGGGTGGCAGAACCCTCCCTGTTACCGGAAAGTTTGGTGTTAAGGTCAACTTCTCCGTCAGGTGAAGCATAGGCAGAAACCTCGATCCCTTTCATTGTCTGGCGCTCATCAGCATTTGCACTGGCAAGGAAATCCTTCATACCGGTAATGTCTTCCTGCTTCAGTTCAGAGCCCCGTACATCGTAACGGTTGATGATGTAATGGATATCAGCAACGTACTCGACCGGAACGATCTGCTTGAAGTTATCGTTGAAAGAGATGGCCTTTCCGCTGGTATTGGCAAGCAACGGTGTGGTAATGATACCATCGGCAATTTTGACCGGAGGCAGTTCTACTTCATTATCCCCGACAGCGGCCTTTCCCCTGAAGAACAGCTCGGAGCGCATCATTTCAGGTGCATAGTCGACCTCGTCCTCGTAATGGACTGTACCACCCGAGGCGTTTGAAATCACCTGGTAATTGTCATCAACAGATTCTCCCTGGACAGTTTCAGACTTAAGTTCAGTCTCCCCGCCTTCATAGGCAAGGTAAGGTGTTCCGGTAACCACGGCTTTTTTGTGGAAATACTTTTCCGGATAAGTGATGTCCGCCGCTACCTTTACTTTGCCTCCATGAACCTCAAGCGGATCCGGTGTAATGTCATAACCTACCAGGTTTGCATTTTCAGCCATCTTTGCTGGCCCACCGCAACCGGCAATGACAAGAGCAGCAGCAATAAATAATGTAAAATTTTTAAAACTTCTCATAATTACTTGGTTATAAGTTTAATAATTAAGGTTCTATTTAATTGCCCATACAAACTTAATAATGTTTTTCAATTTATAAAAAAATTGAATATAAAACCTCCTGATCTCACTGCAATTGCACATGATTCAGGCCTTCAGAGTATTCCCCGGAAAATATCGTTTCTTCTACCAATTTATAATCTTTTTCCCTACCTACAAAATCTATTTCATTAATATCCAGTACCAGCACCTTCCGGTCAGTCAATAAACGAAGGTATTCAAAGTACCCGGACTGCAGTTTTTCAAGGTAATCCTGCTGAATATCCAGCTCATAATCCCTTCCCCGGGACTGGATATTATGTAAAAGTTTGTCAACGGTTACATGCAGGTAAACATAAAGGTCCGGTTTTGGCAATTGCTGGTGGATGATGTTGAACAGGGTGCGGTAGAGGTTAAATTCATCGACCTGAAGTGTTATCTTCGCGAAGATCAATGACTTGCTGAAAAAATAATCCGCCACGGTGAAGGTCTTGAACAGGTCCGGGGAAGTGAGTTCCTTATGCAGTTGATGATACCTGGCTGCCAGGAAGGAAAGTTCCAGGGGAAATGAAAACCTTTCCGGGTCACTGTAAAATTTAGGCAGGAAGGGATTTTCCGCATACTGTTCCAGGATCAGCCGGGCATTGAATTTTTCGGCGATCCGGGTGGACAGTGAAGTTTTGCCTGCCCCGATATTTCCTTCTATGACCAGATAGTTGTATTTGTTCATCAGGATTACCGGGTCTTTATACGTGTTTGATCTTGCTGATCACAGTGTACTGTGGTTGACCCCTTACTGCTGTCACTTATAGTCCGGTTCCACACCGGTATTGAAAAATGCAAAGGAATAAACATCTGCGATTCCCTCGATTGCCTTGCTTATTGGTTTCCCTGCACCATGCCCTGCATCTGTTTCTATTCTGATCAGGACGGGATTGGGTCCCTTGTAATGTTCCTGCAGGGTTGCCGCATATTTGAATGAATGGGCAGGAACCACCCGGTCATCATGATCGGCTGTCTCAATCATTACGGCCGGGTATTTCAGTCCCGGTTTAATATTATGCACCGGGGAATATTTATACAGGTATTCAAACTGTACCGAATCCTCGCTGGATCCGTAATCCACCGTCCAGTAATAGCCTATGGTAAACTTGGGAAACCGCAGCATGTCCATGACCCCTACGGCGGGAAAAGCAACCCTGAACAGCTCCGGGCGCTGGTTAATAACCGCCCCCACCAGGAGTCCCCCGTTAGATCCGCCCCGTATTACGAGTTTTTCGGCTGAGGTATACTTGTTTTCTGCAAGGTATTCCGCGGCAGCTATGAAATCATCGAACACATTCTGCTTATTCAGCACCATCCCTGCCCTGTGCCATTCTTCTCCGTACTCCCCGCCTCCCCGGATATTGGCCAGTGCATATATGCCTCCGTTCTCAAACCATACGATCCTGGAAGCTCTGAATCTCGGCTTCTCGGTAACATTAAATCCGCCATAACCATACAGTAACAGCGGATTATTTCCATCAAGCTTAACATCTCTGCGGTGGACGATAAACATGGGAACCCGGGTTCCGTCCCTGCTGGTATAAAATACCTGCTCAGTAATATACTCCGAATCATCGAAGTCGATTGCCGTTTTATAGTATTCCTCTGCCAGGCCGGTCTCCAGGTCGTATTTGAAAACCATCGGCGGAGTCGTGAATGATTCAAAAGAATAGAACACCAGGTTGTCGTTCTTATCCGCATTAACCGTTTCGATTGTACCCGGACCGGGAATTTCAAGGTCTTTAATAAAGGAACCGTCAGCATTGTATAGACTTAGTATATCCCTGGCATCCTTCATAAATTGGATGACCAGTTTATCCTTTGCTATATATGCATCGGAAATGACCTTTTCTTCCTGTTCGGGGATAATCTCGATCAGTCCCTCCCCGGTTTTCAGGTCAGCGGCAACCACCCTGTATTTCCCGGCATCCCTGTCAGTATGCAGGAACAGACGGTCACCAATGATCCCGACCGGATTATAATTATATTCAAATCCTTCCAGTACCTCCCTGAA
>CBFDEE010000288.1:0-3799 GCA_965603745.1 uncultured Bacteroides sp.
TTGCCTTGAGCAAGTATAGCGACACGGTATATCTAACGTCAGGCTTCGGGGGAGCGCCGCCGGCCGCATCCGGTTCCGCTACCTTTTCGTCCTGTTCAGCGATTAGGGCAAGTACCTGGCCGACCTTGGCCGTATCTCCCTCTTTTAACATGATTTTATGCAATATCCCGCTTCCGGGCGATGGGATCTCACTGTCCACCTTGTCTGTAGCTACCTCCACAAGCGGCTCCTCTGCTTCAACATGTGCGCCCTCCCGGACCAGCCAGCGGGTAATGTCTGCCTCGATTATTCCTTCGCCCATGTGGGGCAGGACAATTTCAATCATTTTTCTTGTATTGATTGTTCCCACCGGGACCTTAATGCCCGGAGAGTTTAATCACTGTTTGTTTTTAGATTGGATAAAAATAAGTAATTTTTCAGGGAGAGGTCAAATAATTACTGTTTTCTGCCGATCTCCCGGATACTCCTCAGAAGGATTCCTGCATCCGTATAAACGCTGTAATTCTTTACATACATAAGGTTCAGGTTGTCCTTCGTTTCCTGGGGAATATCTTCTCCTCCAAGCGCATCGGAGGGGAATAGTATTCCGGGGCGGATACTCGGGAGTTTCGGCTGATCCGGTGAAGGATGAAAACCAACCCAGGAATACTTGCCAGACAGGACATTCAGGATGTTCAGGAATGCCTGTCCAGGTTTTCTGACTGCAAAAGCCAACACGGGAAAAATTACCAGTACGGCCAGAGCGGACAGGACATCGAAAAGGCGTTTGATCCTTTTGTTGGATGCTTTCGTGATGGACTCAAAATCAATAAGATAAATATCTCCGGGCGTGTTGATGGAATGACTGCCGATAATCGAAAGGCTTGCCGGCGGGGCGATCTTGTACTGTACCTTCCCGTTTGTCAGGGTCATCAT
This sequence comes from uncultured Bacteroides sp., assembly GCA_965603745.1. GTDB lineage: Bacteria > Bacteroidota > Bacteroidia > Bacteroidales > SM23-62 > SM23-62. Next base: position 916 of record CBFDEE010000288.1, read on the forward strand.
GAATCCTATGATATCCTGCGTGGATACATCGCTGGCACAAAAAATGAGTTCATTAAGATGATTGATGGTGATGATTTCCTCAAGCTGGTTAATATGCCCGACATAGCCTTCATCTTCACGGGGTTCCGGGTTCACATAGCCGATGATATTGAGGTTTGATTCGGCTTTTCTCAGTAATGATTCCACGCGGCTGGCTTCAGAGTGCCGGCCGATACTCGTGATCTTTTTATTTGATTTCACCTCGAACCTGAAACCGGTGATCTTTGTGATATGGAACAGGATGCTGAGCAGGTAAATGGACAGGGTCGCCCAGGCAGCCCCCAGAAGCAGGAGGGCCCTCGAGAAGCGAAGGCTTTCGGGAAGGAGTGCGTATATGACCAGGACCACGCCTGTACCGACAAATATCCCCTTAAAGATGTTAAAGGGTTTAACCGGCGTGTCGTAGGCACCGGAGAAGAAAAGGGACATGAGCCATATGAGTATATAGATGGGAACGACTACCGTCATGTATTCCTGCGGGTACTGGGTGGTTCCCTGGAAGCGGTACAGTTCCCAGACCGGCTTGATCAGGTAAAAGCCCACCCAGATAAGGACTGCCTGAAGGAGGGGAGCTGAGAAATTCTTTATGAAACGCCTGATAATGGCCAGGAGTGCCCTGAAATAGATCGCCAGGTTGATGATCAGGGAATAACTCCTTGCCATTTTTCTCGAATAATGCTTGCGGGCAAAAATACGCATGGCATTATAGAAGGTCATGACATAATTAAGGCTGCCTTTTTTTGTGCTTTCCCCCTTATAATGGATAATAGCCGTTTCGGGATAATAAATATTTTCATACCCTGCATTCAGGAGGCGGTATGAAATATCAATATCCTCGCCGTACATAAAAAAATCCTCATCAAGAAGTCCGACTTCATCCAGGGCGGATCTTCGCAGCATCATGAATGCCCCCGGCAGGACATCAACGGAGTGGATCTCATCCCGGTCCATGAATCCAAGGTGGTATCTGCCGAATACACGGGATTTCGGGAAAAGCCGGGAGAGCCCGAATACCTTGTAGAAAGCCACACCGGGTGTCGGAAGGGCCCGTTTCGATTCGGGAAGGAAATCGCCCTTCCCGTCAATCATCTTGACTCCCAGTCCCCCGGCCTTTGGATGCGCATCAATATATGAAACGCATTTAATGAGCGTATCCTCCTCGATCACCGTATCCGGATTCAGAAGGAGGATATACTTTCCCGCGGATTCCCTGATAGCCTGGTTGTTGGCCACCGAAAATCCCAGGTTTTCCTCATTGCGGATAAGTTTTACACCGGGGAATTTTTCCTGGACCATTGCGCAGGACCCGTCCACTGAATTGTTATCTACGACGAACACCTCTGTTTTAATATCCCCCTGTGCCCGGAGTACCGAATGCAGGCATTGCTCCAGGAAGTATTTGACGTTGTAGTTTACAATGATGACGGACAGGTCCATAGCAGAGGCACTGGTGACAATAGAACGAATACGAATTTAGAAAATTATTGCCACGATTGGAATTTGACACCAAAAACCTGCAGAACCAGCCGGAAAATCTCCGGTTCCCGGATTGACCTGATCTCCTTAAGTTACAGCAAGTTTCCTATGATCACAGGATTCATTGGCAGATCTGCATCCCCTTTATGAGAGGAAGTTTCCTATGATCACAGGATTCATTGGCAGATCTGCATCCCCTTTATGAGAGGATGTCTTCGAGGATCACCTGGTTCCTTGTAAGGTCCTCGATGCTCTCGCGTTTACGAATAAGGTAATCCTGTTTCCTGTGGACCAGGGCCTCTGCCGGGCGGTATCTCGAATTATAGTTTGAGGACATGGCAAAGCAGTAGGCACCTGCATTTTTAAAGGCCAGGATATCTCCTTCCGATATTTCGCTGATCTTCCGGTTCCAGCCGAAGGTATCTGTTTCGCAGATGTACCCGACCACGGTATAGATCCTGGTTTTACCTCCCGGCCGGCTGATATTGACTATCTCGTGATAGGCGTCGTAGAACATGGGCCGGATCAGGTGGTTCATCCCGGTGTCGAGTCCCGCAAAAACCGTCGAGGTTGTCTGTTTTACCACGTTTACCCTGGAAAGGAAAATTCCTGCCTCGGAAACCAGGAACTTGCCGGGTTCAAAGGCTAAAGTAAGTTCCCGGCCGTATTCTCTGCAGAATTCCCTGAACCTTTTTGAAAGGCTTATGCCAAAAGCCTCGATATCGGTGAAGTTATCCCCTTCCCGGTAAGCGACCTTAAAACCGGAACCGATATCGATGCATTGCAGGTCCGGGAAGTTTCTGGCCGTGTCCAGCAGGATCTCGATCCCTCGCATAAAGACTTCAACATCCAGGATATCAGAGCCGGTATGCATGTGCAGTCCCTCCACCCTCATCTTGTTTGTTTCTATAACTCTCTGTACATGAGGCATCTGGTAGATTGAGATTCCGAATTTCGAATCGATGTGCCCGGTGGATATATTATGGTGCCCCCCGGCCATGATATGGGGGTTGATGCGGATCCAGACGGGGATCTTGCTGCCGTGCTCATGCCCGAATTGTTCGAGGATGGAAATATTGTCAATATTGATCCTGACTCCTTTTTCCACGGCCTGGTTTATCTCCTCAAGGGAAACGCAATTGGGTGTGTAAATGATATCGGCAGGATCATACCCGGCTTTCAGCCCCAGCATCACCTCCTGTATGGAAACAGCATCGAGTCCCGCGCCAAGCCCGCTGAAAAACTTCATCACGTTGATATTGGAAAGGGCTTTGCAGGCGTAATAGACCTTGATGGTTGAACCTTTGAATGCCTGCACCAGCTGTTTGTACTGCTTCTCCATTTTAGCCGTTTCGTAAACGTACAGGGG
>CBFDEE010000289.1:0-3796 GCA_965603745.1 uncultured Bacteroides sp.
ATCGCTGTATGGGGACCGATCATTCCCATCGGCCTGGCGGCGGCCACACTCTCGTCCGCCCTGGGATCCGTAATGGTGGCACCGCGCACCCTGCAGGCCATCGGGGTTGATAACATATTTCCCACGAAGTTCATTAACGACTGGTTTGCTAAAGGAAGGCCCGTTTCAGATGAACCGTTCAATAGTTCCCTGATCACCCTCCTGATCGCATTTGCCTTCGTGCTTGTCGGCGAACTGAACTTTGTGGCCAAAGCCATTTCCATGTTCTTCATGGTAACCTACGGAGCCATCTGCAGCATTTCATTCCTGGAACACTTTGCCGCCGATCCCTCCTACCGGCCCACCTTCCGGTCCAAATGGTACATATCCCTGATCGGTGCGATATTCTCCATCTGGCTCATGTTCAAAATGAACGGGCTCTATGCAACCATTTCCCTGATGATCATGGGCATGATCTATTACTCCGTCACAACCTATAACCAGGAAAAAAAAGGACTGGGAAAATTATTCCGGGGTGTGATATTCCAGCTCAGCCGCCAGCTCCAGATCTTTGCCCAGAGAGCCGACAAAGAGGATCCCGACAAGTACTGGCGCCCATTCGTGATCTGCATCTCACGGGACACATTCGTGCGCCGGTCCGCTTTTGATGTCCTCCGTTGGCTTTCGCTGAAATACGGATTCGGGACATAGATCCATTACATAGAAGGTTACCTGTCTAAGGAAACCAACCAGGATTCCAAGGAGATCCTGAAAAAGCTGATAAACCTGGCTGCCGGAAGCCGCAACCGGGTCTACCTGGACACCATTATCAGTCCCTCGTACACCTCCGCGATCGCCCAGGTGATCCAGCTGAGCGGTATCTCCGGAAAGGGAAATAACATGATCCTCTTCGAGTTTTCCAGGGGCAACCCGGAAGCCCTGACTGAGGTCCTTAAGAACCACCGTCTGCTGGAAACCACGAATTTTGATATCTGTGTGCTGAATACGAGCTACAAGAGTTTCGGCTACAAGAAGGACATTCATATTTGGATCTCCATCATGGATTACGAGAATGCCAACCTTATGATACTGCTGGGATATATCATACTCGGGCACCCGGAGTGGAGAAAGGGGCAGATCAAGATCTTCGCCATGCATACTCCCGATGAAATGGACCGGAAGCGGATGGACCTGCTTGACCTGATTAAATCCGGGCGCCTGCCCATATCCCCGAACAATGTTGAGCTGATCCCTGCCGATCCTGATGTCAATCCGAAGCAGATTATATCCCATAAATCCCAGGATGCCGACCTGACCATAGTAGGTTTTCGGAATGAACTGATAAAAGGGGAAGGGATCAAGATCTTCACTGGTTATGAGGATATTGGGAACATCCTGTTCGTCAGTTCCACCCAGGAAAAGGAAATCAGGTAGGTGTCCTGGCAGGTTTTTGCCATTATTTCTTAATTTTACTTATCCATTAAGGAACCCAAAAACATGAGTAAAAAAATCGCTCTATTCCCCGGGTCCTTTGATCCTTTCACCATCGGTCATGAATCTGTCATCAACCGCGCCCTTCCCCTGTTTGATGAAATCGTCATCGCCGTTGGTTCAAACACGAAGAAGCAGGCCTATTTCTCCATGGAACAGAGGCTGGAGATGATCGGCGATGTTTTCAGGGACCGGCACGGGATCAGGATCACCAGATATTCAGGCCTTACGGTAAATTTCTGTAAGGAATGCGGTGCCCAGTACCTGCTCAGGGGACTCCGGACGGCCGCAGATTTTGAATACGAAAGGGCCATTGCCCAGATAAATAAAGCCATGTACCCGGAACTGGAGTCGGTTTTTTTCCTTACTCTTCCGGAACATACTCCCATCAATTCAACCATTATTCGGGACGTTATCAGATACGGAGGAAATGCGGACAAGTTCGTACCTGATGCGATCGACCTTTCAAAATATACCGCAAATGATTAAACGACCCCTTGCCATTTTTCTGTTTCTTCTGATCTGTATCTCCGGCACGGCATTGCAGACCGGGAATAACACAATAATGCTTAAAGGAAGGGCCCCGGAATATGCCGGGGACACCCTCGTATTCTTTGGCTATTCAAACATGGTATCATTCAGCGAGGTAGAACTTGGACAGTGTTCCGTGAATGACAGCGGGTTCTTCGAGTGCCTTCTTCCCCTTGACCAGACCCGCCTCGTCTTTACGTACACGGGCGTCTATAACTGCCATCTGTATGCACAGCCGGGGATGGTCTATGACATCCGGCTGCCCAGGAAACGTGAAAAAGAGATCCAGGACCTGATCAATCCTTATTTCGAGGAAACATCGGTTCACCTGAACGTCAAGGCGGAAAGCCACCTGATGAACGGCACGGTGCCCAGACCGGACGAAGAACTCAACTTTCTTATACGTGCCTTTAATGACGCCTTTTACCCTTACTATTACAAGTTTGTCATTAATGCTTACGGGAACAGGGTTGACCGGAAGGAGCTGAACGAAACCACGAAGGAGATCCGTTCACCCTTTGACTCCATTGACGAACCCTTCCTGGAAGCCTATATCGATTACCGCATGGGACTGCTGTATCACTACGGCAGCCAGGTCAGCAGCCAGAAGATCATACAGGATTACTTTCTCCGGAAACCTATCCTCTATCAGAATCCCGCGTACATGGAGTTGTTTAACCAGGTTTACAAGGATTATTTCATTGCTTTCGCCGAGCAGAACCCGGGACTTAAGCTTCCCAGGGTACTTAACCATGAAAAGGATTATACAGAGGCGAATAAGATCCTGTCCCGGGAACCCGCACTCAGGAATGACACCCTCCGCGAGCTGGTAATGCTCAAGGGACTCTACGATGGTTTTTATGACGGGAAAAACATCCCCTCCTCCATGATACAGCTGCTGGATTCCGTTAAATCCCACAGCCTCATTGAGATCCACCAACAGGCCGTGCAGGATATAATGCTCGAGATAACCAGGATACTTCCCGGGTACCAGCCCCCGGACTTCGCTCTTTACAGGTCTGACTCCACCCTGGTCCGGCTCTCTGATTTCAAGGGCGGATATGTCTACCTGAATTTCTGCAATTCGTTCGGGTATTACTGCGTGCGTGAATACGAATACCTGAGGATACTGCATGAAAGGCTTAAGGATAAGATCAGCATTGTGACCATCCTGGTTGACGACAGTTTTGAAAACATGGTGGAACTGGAGAAAAGCAATAACTATCCGTGGACCTTTCTTCATTTTTCGAACCAGCCGGATATACTGGACGGTTACGATATCAGGGGCTATCCTTCCTATTTCCTGATCGGGCCTGAAGGCAGGCTTATACTGTCCCCTGCCCCATCACCGGTTGAGAATTTCGAATCGACTTTTCTCAAGATCCTGATGAACCAGTAATACAGTGTCCGGGGGTGTCAGGATGCGGCATTGAGAACCTCGATGATCGAGGCATATGTATTGCTGAAGATCTTATCCATCTCGGCCGTCTTGATCCACCCGGCTTCGGTGATGTCCTCCTGTATCCTCGGTGTGGGCCCTGTCGTACCGGAATAAATCATATTGTACCAGCAGGTTTTTTTCAGAATAAAATCGCCTGCATCCTGGTAGATATGGAAGGTTGTTTCGAGCAGATCCAGGATCTCAATACCCTCGAGTCCGCACTCCTCCTCAACTTCCCGGACTGCCGCCTGTTCCGGGGTTTCACCCTTTTCCAGTTTGCCCTTGGGCAGATCCCATTTCCCGCGCCGGAAGATTACCAGCATCTCATCCTTCCCGTTCCTTACCAGTCCACCC
>CBFDEE010000290.1:0-3796 GCA_965603745.1 uncultured Bacteroides sp.
TCAGTCCGCTCAGGGCGGTTATCGAATGTCGGTCATCACTGTTTAATGCATTTTTTTTATGATCAGAATAACCGTTCGCCGTGAAACTCTTAGCAGATGTATGACCATCGAGCAGCATTTCATTGATCAACTCTGATTTGATCTTTTCCGGGCTGTCGACCAAGATCAATCTGAGAATGATATTGGATAGCTCTCTGACGTTGCCCGGCCAGTGATAGGCCTGAAACAGTTTCATCAAATCCATATCAAGGGCGCCCGGTCTTGTATCTTTAAATTCAGTCCGATATTTTTTGATAAAATGTTGGGCCAAAACAGGAATATCCTCTTTTCTGTCACGCAGTGAAGGGATCTTTATTTCAACTGTATTAATTCGATAGAGCAGGTCCTCCCGGAAGGATTTTTCCTGCACCATATTATAAAGCGGCATATTCGTCGCCGAAATGAGACGGATATCAATGGGGGTTTCCCGGCTTGCCCCGACTCTGTTGATCACACGGTTCTGGATCGCAGATAATAATTTGGCCTGAAGAGGAAGGGAAAGGTTACCGATCTCGTCAAGGAAGAGGGTTCCTCCGCTGGCCACCTCAAACCTTCCGCTCCGGTCCTCGCGTGCATCCGTATAAGCCCCCTTAACGTGGCCGAAGAGTTCACTTTCAAACAATGTTTCCGGAATGGCTCCAAGGTCCACCGGGACAAATATTTCATCCGAACGCCCGGAGGCCCTGTGCACTGCCCTCGCCACCAGTTCCTTGCCGGTTCCGTTTTCCCCGAGGATCAGTACATTGGCTTCCGTCCCTGCCACCTTGTACACGGTATCCATGACCGCTTTCATCCTGCCCGAACGGCCTATAATATCAGAAAACTCCTGGTCCATGTCCTGATGCAGAAGCTCCTGTTTCATCCGAAGTTCCCGGATCTCTTTTCCCGACTGGTGAAGACGGTAAACGTTGATGATCGTGGCAAGCAGTTTCTGGTTGTCCCAGGGCTTCACTATGAAATCCGACGCGCCTTCCTGCATGGCCCTGACAGCCAGGTCAATATCTCCATAGGCAGTCATCATGACAACATGAGAGGTTGGATCTGTTTTCATGATCTCCCGCAGCCATTTCAGGCCTTCCTTTCCGCTGGTTGCACCGGCACTGAAATTCATATCCAGCAGGATAACATCGTAGGAATTCTCCTGCAGCCTGTTAAGAACTTTGTTGGGATCGGTTTCCGTCTGGATGCTGCCGAACTGCTTCTTCAGCACTATCCTTACTGTAAGAAGGATGTCCCGGTCATCATCGATGACCAGAATATTTCCCGGTTTGTGGTTTTTTTCCATTATTAAGGCCCGGCAAAGACGATGAAGTTATCAATTGTTTCAGATTGAAACAAAAAAATGTTTCATTTTGCAACATTCATGCACTGGCCGGGCTCCGTGTGATTAAAGTTAAATGGCAGATAACCAGCATAATGGCATGCGTGGTATATATATTGTATTTGAACCTGAATAATCACAAAAACTTAAGGCCATGATACAAACCAAGGAACTGGTAAAAATCTTTCGTACAGACGAGGTTGAAACGACAGCACTGAACAAGGTAAATCTGGAAGTGAATTCAGGTGAATTCGTTGCCGTTATGGGGCCCTCCGGATGTGGAAAATCCACCCTTCTGAATATTATCGGACTGCTTGACAATCCTTCCGATGGTGAATTGTATTTCGACGGGACGGAAGTAGCAAAATTCAAGGAACGCCAGCGTACCAATCTTCGCAAGGGGAATATCGGGTTTGTATTCCAGAGCTTCAACCTGATCGATGAACTTACCGTTTATGAGAACGTGGAGCTTCCCCTGCTTTACATGAACGTATCCTCCTCGGAGCGGAAAAAGAAGGTGAACGAGGTCCTTGACAGGATGAAGATCGCCCACCGGAAAAAGCATTTTCCCCAGCAGCTTTCGGGCGGACAGCAGCAAAGGGTAGCGATATCCCGTGCCGTGGTAACTCATCCGAAACTGATCCTGGCAGACGAACCGACCGGTAACCTGGACTCGGCCAACGGTGAGGAGGTCATGGGACTTCTTACGGAACTCAACCAGGAAGGTGCTACCATCATCATAGTTACCCACTCGCCCAGCGATGCCGAAAAGGCCCACAGGATCGTGCAGTTGTTTGACGGGCATATCGTAACGGAAAATATCAAGAAGATCCTCTGATTATGGGTTCTCATTTACCTGCTCCTGCTGAAGGGGAGAGAACCGTTTCAGTAAAACCGTCCGGATAAACCTATGGGGATGCTGCGGAATTATACCAAGACGGCACTGCGTTACCTACTCAGGAATCCCGTTTATGCTTCGATCAATGTATTCGGGCTTTCGATCGGGTTGACCTGTGCATTGCTGATCCTTTTATTCATAAAGAACGAGTTCAGCTACGACGGCTTTCACCAGAAGAAAAACCAGCTTTACCGCCTGGTGTTTGAATTTACGGATGCCGAGGGACAGACCCGGTCTCCGCAAATGACAGCGCCGGTTGGGCCGGAAATGGTAAGCAAGTTTCCGGAAGTGATCCGGTCCACCCGTTTTACCCAGCCGGAGGATGGATTTTTCAGTTATAATGAATCCAACCACAGCGCTGAAAAGGTAACATATACAGATTCCACATTCTTCCGCATGTTTTCCTTCGAACTTCTGAAAGGTGATCCTGACCGGGTACTTGCAGAACCCTATTCCCTTGTCCTGGGTGAGGAACTCGCCGTAAACATTTTCGGAGATGAAGATCCCATCGGGAAAACCGTACGATGGAACAACCGGGATGACCTGAGGATAACCGGGATTGTAAAAAATCCTCCATCCAATTCCCATCTTCAGTTCGGTTCGCTGATATCCTTTTCGAGCCGCTACAGGGATAAGCGACTGTATATGGACTGGAACGGGGGGATGCAGTATTACCACTACCTTGAACTGCTGCCCGGTGCCGATGCTGGTGAACTGGAGGAGAAATTCCCGGATTTCATGTACGATAACATCAATTACATATATGAAAAGTCGGGATCGAATATTGCAGCCTTTTTACAGAATATACAGGATGTCCACCTGCATTCCGGGTACATAGGGGAGATAGGCCCCACAGGCAGCATGAGCACGATTTATATTTACCTGGCCATTGCCCTTTTCATACTGTTTATTGCATGTATCAACTTCATGAACCTGACCACGGCCCTGGCTACTAAAAGAGCCAAGGAAGTAGGTATGAGGAAGGTGTTCGGTGCCGGCAGGCCGAGCCTGATCAGGCAGTTCCTGGGAGAATCCGTCATCATGAGCATGATCGGGCTGGTAATAGCGATAATACTGATCGAAATTCTTCTGCCATCCTATGAACAGATCGTACAGCGGGAACTGGAACTCTACCAGCTCAGGAACCTTGACCTGTTGATAGGGATCCCGGTACTGATGTTCGGTGTGGGACTGCTGGCCGGTTCCTACCCGGCACTCTACCTGTCCGCCTTCAAACCCGTGGCCGTACTGAAAGGTTTATTCCGGGGCATCAGGGGCTACTCGGGACTCCGGAACAGCCTGGTCTTTTTCCAGTTTGCCATCAGCATCATCCTTATCATCTGTACCCTGGTGATCTATGTCCAGCTCGGTTATATCCGGTCCATGGATGTTGGATACCGGAAAGACGATATGATGATCCTTTCCTTTACATCTGATTCTTTCAAGGAGAACTACCTTGAGCTGAAGGAAAAACTGGCGGAACTGCCTGACGTGGTCAGTACCACGGCCACCTCGGAAGTACCGGGAACAGGTTTTAC
>CBFDEE010000291.1:0-3769 GCA_965603745.1 uncultured Bacteroides sp.
CTTAAACAACTGGTATTAAGGATATTGCCAAGAGGGATACTGTTCAGGTCAGAACCCCTTCTCAGGCGCCTGTATTATCAGTTTTACAGGGGCGATACATTTCACTGCAATGTATGTGACAGGGAACTCCGCCGGTTCATTCCCATGCCGGACGGCGACAGGATCTGCCCGAACTGCGGGAGCATCTCCCGTATCAGGAGACTATGGGAGGTACTTGAAAAGGAATTTCTGGGAGAGCAGATAAAGGTCCTGGATTTTTCCCCTTCCCGCAGCCTTTACAGGAAGCTGAAGTCATACCCTCCGGTATTCTATACCGCTACCGATATTTCAGGTGATTTCATCTCGGATACAGGATTTGACATAACCCTTATTGATTCAGAGGCGGAGGCATTTGATCTGATCATCTGTTACCATATACTGGAACATGTTGAGGATGATGCAAAAGCGATGCATGAACTGTACAGGATACTGTCAGGCAATGGTGCCTGTATTATTCAGACACCGTTCAGGGAAGGGGAAATCTATGAAGATCCGTCCATAACCACCAGGCAGGAAAGGTTAAAGCATTTCGGACAGGAAGATCATGTCAGGATATATTCGGTCAGGGGACTTGAAGAAAGGCTGTCGAAGGCCGGCTTCCGGGTTGAGGTAAGGGATTATACAACCAATGAGAACAACCTGCACGGATTCAAAGAGCAGGAGACGATCCTTGTGTGCAGAAAATAGGATCGGGCTGGTTGCAGACCTTCGGGATGCTGATTGCAGGCATCCTTTGCCTTTAAAATACCGCCTTTGCAATGGCCCTTATGTTGTCTGAGACCCCAAGTGAGTAGTAATGCAGTACGGGTACTCCGGCGGCTTTGAGTTCTTTCGATTGCTCGATGGCCCATTCCGTCCCTACCTGCCTGGCCGAAGGGGTATCCCCGCATTTCTGAAGTTCGGTGACAAGCTCGTCCGGCAGGCAGATACCGAATGTCTGGGGCAGGAGGCGGAAGTCGTTTAGAAATGTGATGGGTTTTAGCCCGGGAATGATCGGCACATCAATCCCGGCGGCCCTGCATGAATCGACAAAATTAAAATATTTCCGGTTGTCAAAGAACATCTGGGTGACGATGTAATCTGCACCGGCATCCACTTTTTCCTTCAGGTATTTCAGATCGGATTGCATATTCGGGGCTTCGTAATGCTTTTCCGGGTAACCTGCCACGGCCACGGAGAAGTCGGTTGGAGTGGTATTAACCTGTTCTTCTTCCATGTAAATTCCCTTATTCATATTCATGATCTGCTTCACGAGGTCGATGGCGTGGGCGTTACCATCCGGCTCGGGGATGAATCTTTTTTCCCCCCTGGGAGGATCTCCCCTGAGGGCCAGAAGGTTGTGCATTCCCAGGTAATGAAGGTCCATCAGGGCATCCTCCGTCTCTTCCCTTGTAAATCCTCCGCAGATCATGTGGGGCACTACGGTGATTTTGTACTTGTTTTTAATGGCAGCTGAAATGGCTACAGTACCCGGACGTTTCCGGACAATCTTCTTTTTGACAAGGTTATCCTTAACAGACTTATATTCCACTTCATGCTGATGGTAGGTGATGTTAATGTTCATGGGATTGAACTCCATCAGCGGATCGATCGCAGCATACAATCTTTCAATACTGTGCCCCTTCAGAGGGGGGAGCAGTTCAAATGAAAAAAGCGTTTCCTTTGTTTCCCTGATCCTGTCTATTACTTTCATCCTGCAAAGTGAGATTATATTGAATACGTAAAAATGTAGCTTTTATTTATAATTCAGGTTGCTGGCAAGCCATTTTTCAACAGTTACAAGATCTGTACCTTTTCTCCTTGCGTAATCTTCAGCCTGGTCCCTGCCAATTTTTCCAACGAAGAAGTAACGCGATTCGGGATTGGCGAATATCAGACCGCTGACCGAAGCTGCAGGGTACATGGAGTGGCTTTCTGTCAGGGTGATCCCGCTATTTTCAGGCACATTCAGCAGATTAAAAATGGTCTCTTTTTCCGAATGGTCGGGGCAGGCAGGGTAACCGTGCGCGGGGCGGATCCCCTGGTATTTCTCCAGGATCAGGTCTTCCAGGTCCAGGTTCTCATCCGGTACGTAGGACCATATTTCGCGTCGGACCTTTTCGTGAAGCAGTTCGGTAAAGGCCTCTGCCAGTCTGTCGGCAAGGGCTTTGATCATAATACTCGAATAATCGTCATGATCTGCCTGGAATTTTTTCAGCTGTTCTTCGATGCCGAGTCCCGCAGTCACCGCAAATGCTCCCAGGTAATCTATCCTTCCTCTGTCGCGTGGTGCAAGGAAATCGGAAAGGCAGAGGTTGGGAGTACCGTTCTCCTTCCTGGCCTGGGTCCTGAGATTTATGAATTTCGCAAGGATCTTCCCGCGGCCCTCGTCGGAGTAAACCTCGATATCGTCACCCACGGAATTGGCGGGATAGAATCCCACGACACCCCGGGCCTTCAGTATCCGGTTTTCCTCGATCCAGTCCAGCATTTTCAGTGCATCATCGTAAAGCTTCCGGGCTTCCCTGCCCTGTTTGGGATCCTCCAGGATATCCGGCCATTTCCCCCTAAGCTGCCATACAAGGAAGAAGAAGATCCAGCTGATGTATTCCCTGATCTCCCCGATCGGGTAATCATCGAAAACCCTGATCCCCATTTCTGCAGGTTTGTATACCGGGGAAGCGGGCCAGTCTATTTTCAACCTGTTCCGTCGGGCTTCTTCCAGGGAAAGGTATTCCACCTGGCTGCCGGCACCCTTGTAGTTCTCCCTCAGGTCACCGTACTCGCTGCGTATCTGCCTGATGAAAGCATCCTTCTGGTTTTTCGACAGGAGTTGCGAGGCCACATTTACACTCCTGGACGCATCCTTGACATGGACCACCGGATGTGAGTAATGCTCCTCAATTTTCACGGCCGTATGGATCTTCGAGGTAGTTGCACCCCCGATAAGAAGAGGTACCTGCAGTTCGTTTCGTTCCATCTCCTTTGCCACATGGACCATCTCTTCCAGTGAGGGAGTGATCAAGCCGCTCAGTCCCACAATATCCGCCTTCTCCTCAATGGCGGTTTGTATGATCGTGTCGGCCGGCACCATTACACCCAGATCCAGGATTTCATAATTATTGCATGCAAGCACGACCCCGACGATGTTCTTGCCGATATCATGCACATCACCCTTGACGGTGGCCATAAGTATCTTTCCGGCGGTTGTGCGGTCCCCTGCCACCTTCCTTTCCTTTTCGATATAGGGCAGGAGGACGGCCACTGCTTTTTTCATGACGCGGGCGGATTTTACCACCTGGGGCAGGAACATTTTTCCGGCTCCGAAGAGGTCTCCGACCACATTCATTCCCTCCATGAGCGGTCCCTCGATAACCTCCAGCGCCGCACTGTACTGTTTCCGCGCCTCCTCAACATCCTGTTCAATATGATCGGTGATCCCCTTGACCAGGGCATGTTTCAGCCTTTCCTCAACGGAAGTCTCCCGCCATTCGTCCTTTCTGGTCTCTTTTACATCCTCCTGCTGAATGTTCTCGGCATGGCTGATCAGGCGTTCTGTTGCATCGGGCCGGCGGTTCAGGATTACATCCTCGACGCGTTCCAGCAGTTCGGCAGGGATATCATCGTATACCTGGAGCATCCCCGGGTTTACTATCCCCATGTCCATTCCCGCCTGGACGGCGTGGTAGAGGAAAGCCGAATGCATGGCTTCGCGTACCGTATTGTTACCCCTGAAGGAGAAGGACAGGTT
>CBFDEE010000292.1:0-3741 GCA_965603745.1 uncultured Bacteroides sp.
GGTAGCCTTCTACGGAGGCTATTTTGCCATGGCCTTCCCGGCGGCAATATTTATCAGGAGGTTTACATATAAGGCGGGGATCCTTGTGGGACTGGGACTCTATGCCACCGGCGCCCTGCTCTTCATACCGGCAAGTGCAATCGGGATCTACGCACCCTTCCTGATTTCCTATTTTATCCTGACCTGCGGATTGTCATTCCTTGAAACCAGTGCCAATCCCTATATCCTGTCCATGGGCGAAGAGGAAACCTCCACCAGGAGACTTAATTTTGCCCAGTCCTTCAACCCGATGGGATCACTGATGGGCATGTTCGTGGCCAAGAATTTCATACAGGCCCGGCTGGACTCCCGTGATACGGCAGCCCGCATGGAACTGTCCCCCGCCGATTTCGAGATCGTGAAGGAGCATGACCTGGGCGTTCTCGCCAATCCGTATATCGTGATCGGGATCATAATACTGGTGATGCTGGCCGTGATCGCGCTGGTGAAGATGCCCAGAAATGCAGACCAGAACCATACGATCGATTTCCTACCCACCCTGAAAAGGATTTTTTCCCTGCCGAGATACAGGGAAGGGGTCATCGCCCAGTTTTTTTATGTGGGCGCCCAGATCATGTGCTGGACCTTCATCATTCACTACGGCACAAGGATCTTCATGGAGCAGGGGATGGGAGAGCAGGAAGCCGAGATCCTTGCCCAGCAGCATAACATTGTTGCCATGGCCATATTCGTGACCAGCCGTTTCATCTGCACCTTCCTGCTGAAATATATCAAACCGGGAAAACTGCTGATGTACCTGGCCATTGGCGGAGCTGCACTGATCCTTGGCGTCATTTTCATCGACGGTGTCATGGGATTGTACAGCCTGGTCGGTGTATCGGCCTGCATGTCTCTGATGTTCCCCACCATTTACGGGATAGCGCTCAGGGGACTGGGAGAGGACGCAAAGTTCGGGGCTGCGGGACTGATCATGGCCATCCTGGGCGGATCCGTGATGCCGCCCCTGCAGGGTTTGATAATCAAGCAGGGTATGGTATTTTCCATGCATGCCGAGAATGTTTCTTTCATCCTGCCCTTCGTATGTTTTGTGATTGTTACCATTTACGGGTACCGGACCAGGAACGGCCTGGGATGAGTCCAGTAAGGAGGGAAATGCAGTTTGGGCGAACTAAACCGGAGGTTCTATGAAACTGACTGAAAAAAAACAACTGGGAAAGACCGGACTTGACGTGCCGCCTATTGTATACGGGACCAGTTACCTGGGGAATCTTTACAGGGCGCTTCCGTGGAAGGATAAACTGGCACTGATGCAGAAATGGTTTGAATGCACGAAAAAGCCGGTCGTTATCGATTCAGCGGGGAAATACGGCGCAGGACTGGCCCTGGAAATGATCGGGAAGGGCCTGGGGGAACTGGGCGTCACACCGGAAGATATCGTTATAAGTAATAAACTGGGATGGTACAGGGTTCCCCTGGAAACCCCGGAACCGACATTCGAACCGGGAGCCTGGGCGGAACTTGAGAATGACGCCGTTCAGACATTCAGCTACGAGGGGATCATGAAATGCCACCGGCAGGGGAATGAGCTCCTGGGAGGGACATACAGGGCGGAGCTGGTGTCCGTGCACGATCCCGATGAGTACCTTTTTGCAGCTAAGAACGGTGAAGACAGGAAAAAACGCCTTGAGGATGTTCTGGAATCCTACCGGGCCCTGTTTGATCTTAAAAAGGAAGGCCTGGTTAAAGCGGTCGGGATCGGTTCCAAGGACTGGCTCACGATCCGGGAATTGCACGGTCATGTGGCCTTTGACTGGGTCATGCTTGCAAACAGTTTTACCATATTCCATCATCCACCGGAACTGCTGGATTTTATCGGCCGCCTGAATGGAGATGGCGTCGGCATCATCAATTCGGCGGTCTTTCACGGCGGTTTTCTTACCGGCGGTAAATTGTTCGACTATCAGGATATCGGTCCCGGATCCGAAAAGGGAAAGATCATTTATCCCTGGAGAGAAGAATTCCAGGAGATCTGCAAACGGCACAGCGTCATACCCGGAGATGCCTGCCTGCAATTCGGCATTTCACACCCCGCCATTGTGAGCCTGGCCCTGAATACCAGCAAACCGGAAAAAATGAACCGGAACGTTGAGATCCTTCAGCGCAGCATACCCGGAGATTTCTGGGCAGAAATGAAGGCCGGGGAACTCATCGATCCATCCTATGAACACGTTTGAATATGAAAACAATATCCATAAGCCGGCCTGAAGAGATAATACTCACGGAAAAGGACAAACCGGCAGCCGGAAACGGGGAAGTCCTGCTGAAGCTGAAATATGTCGGTTTCTGCGGTTCGGATCTCAGTACATACCTGGGTAAAAATCCCATGGTACAGTATCCCAGGGTGCCCGGGCATGAAATATCGGCTGAGATACTCGAAACGGGACCGGAAGTTCCGGAAGGATTCGATGCCGGGACACCCGTTACGGTGGTCCCCTATACGAACTGCGGCCAGTGCCCTTCCTGCAGGAGGGGAAGGGAGTATGCCTGCCAGTTCAACCAGACACTTGGTGTACAGCGTGACGGGGCGATGCAGGAATACCTTGCCGTACCCTGGCAGAAGATCCTGAAAGCTCCGGGTCTCAGTGCTCTGGAACTGGCCATGGTGGAGCCTCTTACCGTCGGCTTCCATGCCGTGGAGAGGGTATCGGGGACCGATACGGTGATGGTCATGGGATGCGGTATGATAGGTGCTGGCGCCATCGCCGGGGCCCTTGTACGCGGAGCCACGGTGGTGGCAGTCGACATAGACGACCATAAGCTGTCCCTGGCCCGTGACCTGGGAGCGGACCATATCCTTAACAGCCGGACTTCAGACCTGCATGAACAGCTCAGGGAACGCCTGGGCGGTGATGGTCCCGATGTCGTTTTCGAAGCCGCAGGGCACCCGCTTACCTACAGGGCGGCTGTTGATGAGGTGGCATTTACCGGAAGGGTGGTGTGCATCGGTTATGCGGAACAGGAAGTATCCTTTGCCACCAAGCTTTTCGTGCAGAAAGAACTGGATATCCTGGGATCACGGAATGCAACGGCAGAGGATTTCCATGCCGTGATCTCCTACCTGGAAAAGGGCGGTTTCCCGCTCGAAAAAATGATCACAAGCAAGGCAAAGCCGGAAGACGCTGCCGGAGCAGTTAAAGCCTGGGCGGATGATCCGGGTAAAGTGATGAAGATCTTGCTTGATTTTACCTGAGCTTCACTACGATTCACACGAAGCAGACGATTTCAAATGAAACGAGGTCCTTTATTAAAATATCGCCGTCCTACCGGATCCGGAGCCGGAAAGCCATGCCCGGGTTCCTGACAAGGACCTGCTCTATATCGTCCTCGGAGAAGCCTGCCTGACGCAGTGCAGGAAGGAATTCCCTGAATATGGCAGTATAGCCCCTGTAGTTGCCGCCATCTTCCACCCCGGCACTGTACCAGCCAGCATCATGTGAAATCAGGACATGGTCAAGGAGGCCTGCCGATTTCATTTCCTGCAGGTATTCAATATAGGCATTGATGTTACCGGACTTAATATTATCGAACGAGATCCAGGCTCCCATGCGGGCAGCCCTGATTCGGCCTTCCGGGGTTCCTAGCTGCGCATGTGTCCAGATAAAGGTTTCAGCCGGCACCTCCAGTTCCTCAAGAACGGCCAGCTGGTTAAAGGCGGGTTTGTCGGTACAGGTATGGGATTTG
>CBFDEE010000293.1:0-3736 GCA_965603745.1 uncultured Bacteroides sp.
AATAGTTGTATGCCGAAATAAAGTTTTCATTAATAATTCCTTTACTGAATGATAAATAGATCAACGATGGAAAAATACCGGTAAACAGAGCTAAATTCCCAGCAAACCGGATTAGGCCCGGATCGTCTGATTACAGACGGGCAGGGCTCCCTAATATTGCATCAAGGTTCAGGATTCAGGGTTCTGGGTTCTGGATTCAGGGTTCTTGGTTCAGTGATCTGGCCCAGGGGTTATGGGATCAGAGTTCCGCGAGCCGGCTGTATACCCAGTCTCCGACCTCGGAGGTGCGTTTCGGGTCATCCTTTCTGATATCGCCTGTTACCATCCCGGTTTCCAGGGCCCAGGTTACGATGCGGCGAATGTTCTCAGCTGATCCGGAAAGCCCGAAATGGTCCATCATCATAGCAAGGGAAAGGATGGTGGCAAAGGGATTGGCAATATCCTTCCCGGCAATCTGCGGTGCGGAACCGTGGATGGGCTCGAAAAGAGCTGTCCCCTCACCCACCGAAGCTGACGGGAGCATCCCGATGGATCCTGTTATGACGGAAGCTTCGTCGGTTATGATATCCCCGAACATGTTCTCGGTCAGGATCACATCGAAAAAAGCTGGCTGCAGGATGATCTGCATGGCTGCGTTATCCACGAACATGAAATCAAGCTCTACATCAGGGTACTCCGGGGCCATTTTCTGTACCGTTTCCCTCCACAGGCGCGAGGTTTCAATTACGTTGGCCTTATCAACCAGGGTAAGTTTTTTCCTTCGACGGCCGGCTGATTCAAACGCCATTCTGGCGATGCGCTCGATCTCATTCGTGGAATAGTTACAATGGTCCCATGCTTCCTTTCCGTCCTTACTCCTGCCCTTCTCACCGAAGTAGATTCCTCCGGTTAATTCGCGAAAAACCACGAAATCCACCCCTTTGAGCAGATGATCTTTCAGGGGGGATATGGGATCGAGGACCGGGTAAGTTTTTACCGGACGGATATTGGCAAACAGTCCCAGGCTTTTCCTGATCTTGAGCAGTCCCTGTTCCGGCCTGACCTTTGCCGTCGGGTCCATATCAAATTTCGGATGGCCTACGGCACCCAGCAGGACTGCATCCGAGTCCCTGCATTTATCCAGTGTTTCATCTGGAAGGGGATTCCCGGTCTGATCGATGGCCGTTGCCCCGATCAGTCCTTCATCCAGGATGAATTCGACGTTCTCCTTTTTCCCGATAACAGGTAATAGTTTCAGCGCCTGCCCGGTTACCTCCGGTCCGATCCCGTCTCCGGGAAGAACTACGATCTTAAATGCCATTTATTGAGATATTTTTCAGGTGAAATGATTTCTTTCGATGATGTTCAACATCTTTTCCGTGGCCTTGATGGCGGCTTCGGTCTGGTCTGCTTCCACAGCCTTGGTCTTGAACTCACGGTCACAATAAACCCAGGTGATCACTGCTTCCACCAGGGCATCCGTTTTTCCCCCCGGGGGGATAGTTACCAGGTAATCCCGGAGGATGGGCCGGTCCCTTTTAAGCTGCTTGGTATATATCTTCCACAATGCTTTCATGAAGGCATCGTACTGCCCGTCTCCCACACCGTTTTCCTCGTATAGTTTACCGTTTATCTCAACCTTGATATTTGCAATCGGACGAAGCCCGTTCGACAGTGTGAGTGCGTAACTGTCGATCCGGACAGGCTGATGAAGGTCCGATTCCCCGAGCACATCGGATATGATATACGGAAGATCTTCGGTAGTCACATATTCCTTTTTGTCTCCCAGTTCGATGATACGTTCGGTTACCTTCTTCATGGATTCCATGTCGAGGTCCAGTCCCAGTTCCTCCAGGTTCTTCTTGATATTCGCCTTCCCCGAAGTTTTACCGAGAGCATATTTCCGTGTCCGGCCGAAGCGTTCGGGCATCAGTTCATTGAAATACAGGTTATCCTTGCTGTCCCCGTCCGCATGAACACCGCAGGTCTGGGTATAGACATTTTCCCCGATCAGGGGTTTATTCTCAGGTACACGGATGCCGGAGAAGGTCTCAACGAGCCGGCTGATCTTGGTCAGTTTCTTTTCGTTTATATTGGTTTCCACCTTCAGGTGATCATTCAGTATCCCCACCACGCTGGAAAGCGCGACATTACCGGCTCTTTCCCCCAGTCCGTTCACCGTGGTATGGATCCCATGCACGCCTGCTTTCACAGCAGAATAGACATTTGCCGTAGAAAGGTCGTAGTCGTTATGGGCATGAAAATCCATGTGCAGGCCGGGGTATTTTTCGAGCATCCTGCTGCAGAACTCATAGGTCTCTTCGTGGTTAAGTATCCCGAGCGTATCGGGCAGCATGAGTCTCCTGATATTATGGTCCTTGAGAGTATCTACAAGGAAATAAACATAATCCGGGGAATTCCTCATGCCGTTTGACCAGTCCTCCAGGTAAAGATTTGAAACGATATCTTTTGAGCTTGCGTATTCTATGGCAGCAACAATGTCTGCAAGATGCTCTTCGGGAGATTTTCCGAGTTGCATCGTCACATGTTTCAGGGATCCCTTGGCAAGCAGGTTTACAACCTTTCCACCGGCCTTACGGATCCAGTCCAGCGAAGCATTCTTGTCAATGAAACCAAGGATCTCAATCCGGTCGATATAACCATTCCTGCCGGCCCAGTCAATGATCTTTTCAACCGCTTCATACTCTCCTTCAGAAACGCGGGCTGAAGCTATCTCAAGCCTGTCAATGTTCACTTCTTCCAGCAATATCCTGGCTATATTAAGTTTTTCCAGAGCGTTGAACGATACACCGGAGGTTTGTTCTCCGTCCCTCAGGGTTGTATCCATTACCTCAAGTTTCATCTTATTTGCTTTTTGCGTTATCCTTCATGCAAAATGATTCAGGCCGGGCCGGCTGTTCCTGTTTCATATTCCTTCACTTTATCAAGTATGCTGAGCAAGTAATCGATGTCATCGAAACCGTTCTGCAGGCACTGTTTTTTATAGGGATTGATGTCGAAGAACTCTTCTTCTCCCGAGCTGGACAGGCGGACTGTCTGGGCATCCAGGTTCACTTCGATTTCCTCCGCGGGATTCTGCTGCACCCTGTCAAGAAGCAGGGCGAGGAATCCTTCGGAGACCTGTACGGGCAGCAGGCCGTTGTTCAATGCATTATTCCTGAAGATATCTGCAAAGAAACTCGAAACGATAACCATGAAGCCATAACCGACCAGGGCCCATGCTGCATGTTCACGGCTTGATCCCGAACCGAAATTCTTACCGGCAATCAGTATTTCACCCCCGTAAACCGGATTGTTCAGGACGAAGTCTTTTTTTGGATTATCATTCTCATCGTACCTCCAGTCACGGAAGAGATTATCACCGAATCCTTCCCTGCTGGTGGCTTTCAGGAACCTGGCCGGGATGATTTGGTCTGTGTCTACGTTCTCGGCCCGGAGCGGGACGGCCCTTGATTTTATGGTGCTGAATTTCTCCATTGTTTTTCAGATTATGGTTCTTACATCTGCTATTTTACCGGCAATGGCTGTAGCGGCTGCTGTCAGGGGACTTGCAAGGATGGTCCTGGATTCAGGTCCCTGCCTGCCCTCAAAATTCCGGTTGGAAGTTGAAACGCAATACTCACCCTTGGGCACCTTATCTTCGTTCATGCCAAGGCAGGCCGAGCATCCGGGCTGCCGGATCTCGAATCCCGATTCCGCAAGTATTTCACGCAATCCTTCTTCTTCGATCTGTTTT
>CBFDEE010000294.1:0-3670 GCA_965603745.1 uncultured Bacteroides sp.
CATGTTCCCAGTGGATCGGCATTAATCAGAAATCCCAGTTTTTTCATTTCCTGTTCCAGGGCAAATATTCTGTCGGTTTCCTTGATCTTCAGAGTACGGGTACCCCTCATCATGAAAGGCAAGTCCATCAGGCAGCATAATACGGCCATCGTCTGGACCAGGTCCGGGTTATCGCTGAAGTCAAATTCAAACTTCCGGAGGCTTCCCTGAATACGTTTAAGAACGATCCCGTTTTTTTGGTAGCCGGTATCCACACCCAGCGGGCGGAACAGTTCCGGCAGGACCGAATCTCCCTGGTAGCTCTCTTTCCGGAGTCCCAGTATTTCAAAATCAGCCTGTTCCGAAAGGGCTGCCATCGCATACCAGTAGCCAGCAGCGGACCAGTCCCCTTCAACCTGCATATCCTTCCCGTCATATTGTTGATGTGGTACCTCTATCCGTGTACCGGCAAACTTAACAGGTATTCCCAGCTCGGTCATCAGGTTCTTTGTCAGATGTATATAAGACGAGGAAACAACCTCATTTTCCAGCCGGATTTCCAGTCCCTTCTCAAGGGCCGGACCAATCATCATCAGGGCGCTGATGAACTGGCTTGAAATGCTTCCGTCTGCAGATAATTCTCCCCCGGCAATTCTGGTTCCCTCAATCGACAGGGGCGGGAAACCGGGAATTCCCATGTATTCAATCCGGGCACCAAGTCCCCTGAGCGCATCTGCCAGCTCTCCAATGGGCCTTTGCAGCATGCGGCCGGAACCCGTCAGTATGTACCTCCCCTCCTGTATGCAGAGGTATGCCGTCAGGAACCTCATGGCCGTGCCTGCATGGCCGATGTCGATGGTTCCCTGGCCTGATTCCAGGGCTTTTTTCAAAACGGTGGTGTCATCGCTGTCCGACAGGTTCCCGAGGGATCCGCCTTTCCGGGCAAGGGCATTCAGGATCAACAGCCGGTTGCTGATTGATTTGGAGGCTGGCAGTCTGATGCTCCCAAACAGGTTTTTGCTGTCCTTGGCGAGGCTGTACTGCATGTGTTGTATAATATAAAATATACCCGGCTCAAAAGTAGGAATTTTATCCAGAATTGATCTTTGTCATGGGTTATATTGATGCCAGGATGTTATTTTGCTGCATGATCTCTTTTAACAGCACGGAAATTGCATTCAGGATTAAGTCCAACAAGGAACTCCAGAAGGCATATTTACTTTTCAAGGCCATTTCAAACAGAGTACTTGTGAAAATCGGTGGTTTGTTTTCCAGGATTGCGATCGGCATTCGCTTTCCCATAAACTGGATCGTAAAACCCACGATTTACAGCCATTTTTGCGGGGGAGAAACCATCGGGGACTGCCTTCCGACCATTGAGAAACTTGCACAGCATAATGTGAGATCGGTTCTGGATTATTCCGTCGAAGGTGGTGAACACCCGGAACAGATCGAGGCGGCTCTCGAAGAAACCCTCAGGACCGTCCTGAACGCTGCCGGAAATGATAACATACCCTTCGCCGTCTTTAAACCAACTGCTTTTTGCCGGAGCGATGTACTTCAAAAGAAAAGTTCAGGGGAAAAACTGGAGGCGGAAGAAGAACAGGAAGCAGAGAGGTTTCGCAGCAGGGTCGAAAAACTGTGCCTTACGGCCTGTGAGAAAGGAGTACGGATCATGATTGATGCGGAAGACTACTGCTACCAGGATTTCGTTGATGAGGTGGTAATGGAAATGGCTGAAAAATATAACGGAGAACAGGCTATTGTTTTCAATACTTACCAGATGTACCGATGGGACAGGATGGATGTTTTTCGCCGGGACCTGGACAGGGCGCGTTTAAAAAATTTCTATCTTGGAATTAAATTCGTCAGGGGCGCATATATGGAAAGGGAACGCAAAAGAGCTGCCGAGCTTGGATATCCTTCTCCCATTCATCCGGACAAGGACAGCACTGACAGGGATTACGATGAGGCGTTGAAATATGCAGTTGAGAACATTGACCGTGTCTCCATTTTCAATGGCACCCACAACGAGGAAAGCAGTCTGTATCTGACTCAACTGATGGAGAAACATAATATTGCCAGGGACGATGAGCGCTGCTATTTCTCACAGCTTTACGGGATGAGCGACCACATCAGTTTTAATCTTGCGCATGAGGGATACAATGTGGCAAAATACCTTCCCTACGGCCCGGTCCGCCACGTTCTGCCATACCTGATCAGGAGGACAGAGGAGAATACCTCCATTGCCGGACAGACCAGCCGGGAATTGAGCCTTGTTCTCAGAGAGAGGAAAAGAAGGAAAAACAAAGCATAGTACAATGGTTTTTGACAATAAGAAGACTGTGGTGAGAATTTATCTCTGGAAAATGATCCAGGCTATTGTTACCGTTGTTCTGCTTATCGGTATAATGGTTTCCGGATGGTTTGAAAAGGATGTTCTGGGTGTTTCCAAATACCAGTGGGTAATCCTTTTCACCCTTTTATACCTGGTTATGGTGGTCTTTGCCAGGCTCAGAAAACTGAATTACATCTATTTCAGCGATGAAGGCGATAAGATCCTGATCCGCTATTATCCGATACATCCGCTCGTTCAGAAAAAAAAGGCCATTCAGATACCGAAAATAGGCATGGCGGAGTACGATATCACCAGTTCGGCAATGGGACTGAAAAAGACCATTATTCTCCGCCAGAAAGTAAAAGGCAAGATTGCCACATATCCCCCGATCGGCATCACTGCACTTAGCAGAGCTGAAATTGACCTTCTTGAAAAGCACCTTGATAAGTACGTAAGGCCGTAAACCGGACCGGGCGAAGCCCGGCAATCCTCACCTGATCACCGGATTACCCTTACCGTATTATCCTGTAACAATTACCCGGCTTGGCCATGATCAGACCCGATAATTCAAGGTTCAGCAAAATTCCGGATATCCTGCTGACCGGGAAACCCGTCTTGTAGCATATCAGGTCCACCGACGAGTCCCCTTCGGATTCCAGCACCAGCATGACAGACTTTTCTTCCGGATCCAACTCCCGGAACAGGGTTTTTTGTATGTTTTTTTTCACTTCCTCATCTGATTCCCAGCCCAGAACATATTCCACATCCTTATGGCTTTCGATCAGCGCCGCTCTGTGGGACTTTATCAGGTGATTACATCCGGCCGAAGCAGTATCGCATGTCCGGCCCGGGAACGCAAAGACATCACGGTTATAGTAATTCGCAAGATCTGCTGTGATCAGGGCTCCCCCTTTGCTTCCGGATTCAACAACAACGGTTGCCTCGGAAATACCTGCAATGATCCGGTTTCGCTTCACAAAGTTGTTCCTTTCCGGCTTTTCCCCGCTTGGAAAATCCGTAACCAGAGCCCCTGACGCTTCAATTTTTTCAGCTGTCCGCCGGTGTACTGAAGGATATAAAAACTTTAATCCGTGCCCGAGTACGGCAACAGTCTCCAGTCCACACTCAAGCGCCGTTTTATGGGCACAGTGATCAATCCCGTATGCAAGCCCGCTGACAATGACCAGGTCCGGGTGTTTTCCCGCAAGTTCCCTGACAAGTTTCCGGCATTCATCAAGTCCATGGGACGTGGGACGGCGGGTCCCGACTACGCTGAGTGCTTTCCTTCCGCCGAGATTCAGTCTTCCCCTGGTGTACAATACGAACGGAGCATCCTCACAGTAAGCCAGTTTT
>CBFDEE010000295.1:0-3659 GCA_965603745.1 uncultured Bacteroides sp.
TTAAAATGAGTATTATAAGTCCGTGGAAAATCGTTTCCCCGGGAGCGATCTGGATGGCATTCCTGGCGGTAAAATAGGTAATGGTAATGACTGCAATTGAGTCCACCATCTGGCTGGTAAGGGTGGAACCGTTATTCCTCAGCCAGAGCATTTTCCCTTTTGTCAGCTTCTTTATAAGATGGAAAATATGCACGTCGACAAACTGCGCAGTCAGGTAGGCAATCATTGAGCCGATTGTGGCGGAAACCGTCCACCTCCGGATCTGGAAAAAGATCCTGGCAGGATCATCAATGGCCGGCAGACCGTTGTCAACCAGCTCAGGATGGGGAGGCAGTGCCCCTCCCAGCCACATGAGGAATACTACCCAGACGTTAAGGAGCAATCCTACCCAGACAACGGTGGTAGCTCTTTTTTTACCATAGAGTTCTGATATGAAATCCGTGCACAGAAAAGTGATGGGATAGGGTAGCACACCTACAAACACAACAAATGGGATGTGCAGACCGAATAGCGAGAAGGAAAGATCTATCTGCCGTGAGATCCCCAGTATATTAAAAATTGCCAGCGTACCCAGGAAGAAACCGGAAAGAATTATGAAAACGACTTCTCTTCTTCGTTTGATACGGGGATCCACATTTTCGTCAATGTCAAACATACACCCTGTCAATGCAGGTAATCCATTCTCAGATCATCCGAAAACCTGCTGGTTATTCATGAAATAAAAATAGAGATTTATCAACTAAAATTAACCAAATTTTTATAGAAGCCGCATTTTAAACGTTAAATCAACCATCCTGCCTGATCAGATCAGAATTATGTTTATTGTGAGTAACGAACACAATAAACGGACAGTAGCAGAATTATAAACAAGATAATTTAAAATGAGCATTCATAAATGCGAAGATGATACATGCCTCGTTAACAGGGGTTTGCAAATAAATTTTCTTGAAGACTCTGCAAATTTATACTTGGCGATATTTGGAATCCTATCCGGAGGCGTTCATAACTGAACAAAAGATGAGTCACAAAATCAGGCCTAATTCTCAGAATTTTCATATCTTAAAAGATTATTTTAGTTAACAAAAACAGCCTGAAAATCACAATTTAACCGGCTTAAATGGCAAGAGGGATCTATAAAGCTCTGAATATTGAATCCGGGGAAGAGGCAAGTGTAATGCTCCTGATCTTCCAGTCGGTATTCCTTGGTGTTTTTTACGGGACATTCGACATCAGCGCACATGCACTTTTCCTCGAGGTATTTGAACAGGCCATGATCCCGAGGGCTTTTCTCGTTTCCGGGATCGTAGGGATCATAATGACCTCCGTATATGCCTGGCTGCAGTCCCGGATCAGGTTTTCACTGTTCTCGGTACTCAACCTTTTCATGGTAGCCATTCTCACGGTTCTGCTTCGGTTTGGTTTTAACCTGAGCGACAGTAAATGGGTCGTATTCGTGGTTTTTGTAATGATGGGGCCCATCAACATAGTCGCTCTTCTGGGATTCTGGGGAACGGTGGGAAGGATCTTTACCCTCCGCCAGGGAAAAAGGCTGTTCGGACTGATCGACACGGGACAGATCATCGGGATCATTGTCAGCAGCTATGCAATTCCCCTGCTCCTTTCCCTGCATATTGAAACCAGGGATCTGCTGTATATCAGTGCCGTCAGTGTGGTATTTGCCCTGCTGTTTCAGCTTTTTATATCAAACCGAGTTACCGTGCAAAAGAAAGCGGAGGAGCCAGCACAGGAATCAAGCTCCGGCGCCAGCCTGATTGCCATGTTCAGGTCCAGGTATATTGGCTTGATGTCTCTTTTCGTAGTCCTGCTGATCTCCGTGACCATATTTGTCCATTTTTCCTTCCTTGGAGTAGCCAGGGAATCTTATCCCGATCATGTTGACCTGGCCGCTTTCTTCGGGTATTTCAACGGGACGCTGATGGTTTTCAGCGTACTCATAAAGACCTTTGTATACGGGCGCCTGATGAAGACCTGGGGACTGAAACTGGCTCTTATCATTTCACCTGTTCTGATCCTGGTATTTACAATCGTGGCGGCTGTGATAGGGGGTGTTTTCGGGTTGGCTGCGAGCTTTACAATGTTCTTCCTGATAATCTCCGTAAGCAAACTATTTACGAAATCTCTCCAGGATTCCATCGTGGCTCCATCCATGAAGATTTTGTACCAGTCCCTTGAATCCAGGATCCGTTACAGCGTACAGGCCAGGATCGATGGTACCATCAATGAGATATCGGTACTGATTTCCAGCCTTATTGCTGCGGGACTGGTAGCCCTGTCCTTTTTCAGCCTGGTGCACTATTCATACATGCTTATCGTTCTGCTGGTAGCCTGGGCTTTTGTGGCATTTAAACTTTACCAGGCTTACCAGAATTCCCTGAATTCATCCCTTGCCAAGTTCATGCATACTGATGCGGCTGTGGACAAGGCTGATATCAGTACTGCCCTGAACCGCGATCTCGGGGGCGCCTCCCTGCCATCGATCAGGCAGGCCCTTGGGTTTATCGAGATCATTGAGTATGAAGGATATAAAAAGGCACTGACAGGCATGCTGAAATCTGCTTCGGACAAGATCCGCCGGATTTCCCTGAAGAGGATCGATGAACTGAACCTGCCGCTCACTGAGGCAGGCCTTGAAGATGGCATTCTGAAGGAGAATAAGGGAAAGAATAAGGATATCGCCGGGAGTCTGTTAAAACGCCTGGAACGATACAGGGGCCGGAAAATATCTGCTGACGATATGATGTTCCTTGCCAAATCTGCCGATCCCGAGGAACGCCTGATTGTGGCCATGTCCCTGTTCGAGCTTAAGGAATTCAGGCACCATGCGGTCCTGAATACAATGCTGCGTGATCCCGATCCTGTGGTCCGGACAACTGCCATACAGGCAGCAGCTTTCTGGAAAGTACCGGAAGCCGGACCGGTATTGATTGATTTTCTGTCATCAGCATTTTACCGGCAATCTTTTGACGGACTTATAAGGATCGGGGAGGGGCTTGTCGAAATCCTGGAGCAGAGTTATTATAAGTCTGGTATCAGCCAGGAAACCCTGAACAGGATAACAAGGATACTTGGCCGGATCGGAAGTCCGGAGGCAAAAAAATCCCTGATCGACAAGGTCAATTACCAGAACCGTGAGGTTGAAAGCATAGCCCTGGAGGCCCTGTTGAAACTTGAATACAGGGCTGGTGAAGCCGGCATGCCGAAGATCATCGACGGGCTACGTACATCGGTGCATCAGATTGCCTGGAACCTTGCTGCCCGGTTCACCATAAGTGAAAACCAGATGGGTGAACACCTTGAAAAAGCATTTGATGAAGAAATAGGTATCTCATTTGACCGTCTGTATAATTTACTATCCCTTGCATACGATCCTAATTCCATCCATCATATCAGGGATAATCTCGAATCAGGTACCAGTGAAGGGATCGGATTCGCCATTGAATTACTCGACCTGTTTGTGGCAGACGAGATCAAGCCGATTCTTTTCCCGGTGCTTGAAGATACCTCAACTGTTGAAAAGATCCGGCAGCTGCAGGTGGAGTTCCCGATTGTCATTATGGAACCCCTCGAACTCCTGATGGGAATAATCAACCGTGATCCGAACTTTATCAGCGCCTTTACCAAGGCTGCTGCCATTCATG
>CBFDEE010000296.1:0-3647 GCA_965603745.1 uncultured Bacteroides sp.
AAAACGCCTCTAAATGAGCTGCTTACAAATCAGAATTACAAAGATGTCAAAGAACTATATGATAAACAGCTGAAAATCAGCTGGTATTAATCGGACACTAATGATATCACAGAATGATGTAAATACAAATCAATCGTAATCCTTCGCCTGCTCCCAGATGCCGTTCATTTCATCCAGGTTCATGTCCTTCAGCTTGCGCCCCTTTTTCAGGGTGTTCTGCTCCAGGTATTTGAACCGTTTGATGAATTTCAGGTTGGTTTTTTCAAGGGCCGTTTCCGGATCGATGCCGTAAAGCCGGGCGGCATTGATCACCGAGAACAGCAGATCGCCGAATTCATCTTCCATTTTGTCCCCGTCTTCTTTCTTAACCTCTTCCGCCAGTTCATCCAGTTCTTCGCGGACCTTGTCCCATACCTGGTTCCGTTCATCCCAGTCGAATCCCACGGCCCTGACCTTCTCCTGTATCCTGTTGGCCTTGATCATGGCCGGGAGGGAGTTTGGCACTCCCTGCAGGACAGCCCTGCCTTCTCTCATTTTCAGCTCTTCCCAGTTTTTCTTTACATCGTCCGCACTTTCCACTTTCGTGTCCCCGAATATATGCGGGTGCCGGTAGATCAGCTTTTCATTGAGGTTGCGCGCAATATCCGCAATGTCGAAGTCACCTTTTTCGGAACCTATTTTCGCATAGAAAACAATATGCAGCAGAAGATCCCCCAGCTCTTTCATGATCTCATCAGGTTCACCTTCCAGGATTGCATCGGCAAGCTCATAGGTCTCTTCGATGGTCAGATTCCTGAGTGACTCGTTAGTCTGTTTCCTGTCCCACGGACATTCTTTCCTGAGCCGGTCCATGATCTCCAGCAATTCCCGTATCACCTCCAGTTTATCCTCCATGCTGTTCATAATATGATTCTTAGCGTTTTTTCTTCCTTGCGTCCGTTTTATTGCCTTCCACGGATATCTCCGAGAACTTTACCCTTATATTCGAATTGTTTGACAGCCCGAGCAGGTCGGCTGCGTTGCCGTTGTTGATGGCTATCTCAAGCAGGCCTACACTGTTAAACAGGGCCAGGATCTCTCCCGGCGGGGTTTCGTGGTAATACCGGTTGATTTTCCTTATGATGTAATGGTTACTCTGTACATAGATCTCAAAATCCCGGTTCTCTCCCACACGATCGAACAGCTCTCTCGAGATATTCGTGATGGCATTACGGAATGAATCGATATAGATTACGGATCCGGTAAGCACATTTTTATCAATGGCGGCCCTGATAGGAATGCGTTGCTGAAAATCCTTCACCGGTTTTCCCATCGATTCGGGTTTTTCCCCCGATGCAAGTTTGCATGCTGCTTCCGCAAAGATGCTGAAACTGGAAAAGCTATGAAGCTCCCTGGGCGGGTCCAGGGCGATGATCCTTCCGGGTTCGTCGCTGAAGAGAAGTCCGAATATACCGTTATCGGTTCCCACGAAGTAATGCTTCTGATATTCCACCAGCAGGAAGGGCCTCTCATGGCTGCCTTCGGTATTGACGCCGATGATGTGGATGCTTCCCGGGGGAAAATTATGGAAGGAATTCCGGAGGATAAAAGCCGCATGGCTGATATTGAAGGGGGGTACCTTGTGACTTATGTCGACGATCCTGACACCGGCACACTGGCTGAGGATCTTTCCCTTAAGTGCTCCTGTGTAATAATCGTCTGTGTTCCAGTCAGTTGTAAGAGTGACAATGCTCATTTATACGGCTCCGGGCAGGTAATTAAAAAAATTAAACCGGGTATTCCGGCATATTTACCAGCCCTAAAAGTAATCAATATTATACAGATTAAGCGAGGGGATTGAGCTCTATTTCTTCAACTTTTTCAGGTCCTTGGTGCGAAAACCGTCCGGGTCCCTTTAAGTATTTTATAGCAGCGGGCATCCGGTCCCGTGCCTGCAGGTCCCACCAGGTGAAGGAATATCACATCATTGTTCCGTTCCTCAATGGCTTTTTCTATATCAGCCATCTTCACGAGTTTGAAAGGGTGCGGGTATACCTCCTGTATTTTTTCTTCAGTGTTCCGGTTTTCTGACATTTCCCCGGGAAGGAGGTACAGGGTCTTTGTCCTTCATAACCTGTCAACGGTCTCTTCCTCAGGTATGTTCTGTGCGAGCAGGGGGATGCCCGCCAATGCAAATACGATAATAATGCAGATTTTTCTCATGGCAACAGTGGTTTTTTTGAATTGAAAATGATTGAAAAAGATAGTTACTTTCTGTGAAGGCAGGACTAATAATCCGGAGAAGCAGATACGGAAATAATGTTAATTTTGTAGAGTATGATAGAGAAGAAAATTTACCTGGAAGGGGTTGATCCGGTTAAATTGTTTGGTGTCAACAATTCCCGGTTTGACAGCATTAAGGAGAGTTTTCCCAGGATCAAGATTATATCAAGAGGAAGCGAACTTACCCTCAAGGGGGATGAGAAGGAACTTGCCAGGTTTGAAAAAACATTCGGTATGCTGCTTGACTACCTGCAGCGCAGCGATAAACCGGACGACCAAGAGATCGAGGAATTGTTACGGGGGAATGGTGCGGAGGTTATGGCGAATAACAAGGTTGAGGGCAATGTGCTGCTGTATGGCGACAGCGGGAAGCCCATCAGGGCAAGGACCGTGAACCAGAAGGCACTCGTAAGGAGCTGCGATGAGACCGACCTGATGTTCGCCATCGGTCCCGCCGGAACCGGAAAAACGTATACTGCCATCGCCCTGGCTGTCAGAGCACTGAAACACAGGCAGGTAAAGAGGATAATCCTGACCCGGCCCGCCGTTGAAGCAGGAGAGAGGCTTGGATTTCTGCCGGGTGATTTCAAGGAGAAGCTCGATCCCTACCTTCAGCCGCTCTACGATGCACTGAACGATATGATCCCATCCAAAAAATTGAGAGATTTTCTGGAGGACAATACCATACAGATCGCCCCCCTGGCGTTCATGAGGGGGAGAACCCTTGATAACGCCTTCGTTATCCTTGATGAGGCGCAGAATGCAACCGCCATGCAGCTGAAGATGTTCCTTACCCGCATGGGGAAGAACGCAACCTTCATCATAACCGGTGACCTGACCCAGATCGACCTGCCAAGCATAAAGGATTCAGGACTGCTGAGGGCAATCGGGATGCTGGAAAAGATCGAGGGCATTTCGATCGTCTATTTTGATGAGAGGGATATCATACGCCATAAACTGGTAAAGCACATCGTTAAAGCATATGAGGATGAGCAGAAGAACCCGAAGTAAGTTTAACCAAAATAATCAGTAGCAAAATGTTAGAAGCAATTAAAAGTACAAGTTTCAGTTTTCCCGGGCAGAAAAGCGTTTACAACGGTAAGGTAAGGGATGTGTATAATATCGATGACAAATACCTTGTCATGGTCGTGTCTGACCGGATCTCGGCCTTTGACGTGGTCCAGCCGAGGGGAATCCCTTACAAGGGACAGGTACTGAACCAGATTGCCAATAAATTTCTGGATGCGACTGTCGACATCGTGCCCAACTGGAAAATTGCTTCACCCGATCCCAATGTAACCATCGGGCGCTATGCCGAACCGTATAGGGTCGAGATGGTGATCCGCGGATACCTAACGGGACATGCATGGAGGGAATACAAGGCC
>CBFDEE010000297.1:0-3645 GCA_965603745.1 uncultured Bacteroides sp.
CCTTTTCTACTCGGAAACGCCCCGGGGTGTGAAATGCCATATCTGTCCCAACGAGTGCACGCTGAAGCCAGGTGAGCTGAGCGATTGCAGGAACCGGATCAATAAGGATGGCAAACTTTTTACCATCGCTTATGGCAATCCCTGTGCAGTTCATGTTGATCCTATTGAAAAAAAACCGCTCTACCATTTCCTCCCGGCTACCCGGTCTTTTTCCATTGCGACAGCCGGCTGTAACCTGGCCTGCCTGAACTGCCAGAACTGGTCCATATCCCAGACGAGTCCCACTGAAACCCGGAATTATGACCTTATGCCGGAAGCCGTGGTTGAACAGGCGATAAATGATGGATGCAGGACCATTGCCTATACCTACTCGGAGCCCATTACCTCTTTTGAATACACCTGTGATTCAGCCAGGCTGGCTAAAGAAAAGGGAGTGGGTAATATCCTGGTATCTGCCGGTTATATCAATCCCGATCCCCTGCGGCATCTCCTGACCCATATTGACGGGGCAAACATCGATCTTAAATCATTCAGTGAAGATATCTACCTCAAACTGAATGCCGGTAAGCTTCAACCTGTTCTGGATGGCTTGAAAATCTTCAGGGAGGAGGGTGTCTGGCTTGAGATCACAAACCTTATGGTTCCCGGGTGGACGGATGATATGGATATGATATCACGTATGTGCGACTGGTTGTTCTCAAACGGTTTCGCAGATGTGCCGCTGCATTTCAGCCGTTTTCATCCGACATACAAGCTGACCCAGTTGCCCCCGACGCCAACCGCATCGCTGGAAAAGGCGAGGGAAACAGCCATGAATGCCGGGATCAGGTTCGTTTACATCGGTAATGTTCCGGGCCACGAATCATCCAATACCTATTGCCCCGAATGCGGTGAAATTGTCCTGGAAAGGAAGGGATTCCGAATTACTCAGGACAATCTTGTGAAGGGTAGATGTGGTTCCTGCGGAGAAATTATTCCCGGTGTATGGGAATAAAGGGACATTGACGCCGAGATCCTGGTAAATAGCAGTATGCTACCTTTGCCAGCATAAATTAATTGAGCGTTCCGAACATCTGAACATGAAAGCAGCAGTGATCCATGAGTATGGCGGACCGGAGGTTCTCAGGCTGGAAGAGATCCCCGAACCCGTACTGAAAAAAAATGAAATCCTGGTAAAGGTTTATGCAGCCAGTGTGAATCCTGTGGACTGGAAGCAGCGGAAGGGGAATCATAAGTTTTTCCTGAAAGCCCGGTTTCCGGTCGTTCCGGGGTATGACGTCTCGGGTGTTATTGAACGGACAGGCAGCGAGGTCAAAGGATTCAGTCCCGGGGATGAAGTTTACAGCCGTCTCAGGCGCAAGTTCGGCGGGGCATTTGCAGAGTATGCTGCAGCACCTGAATCTGCAACGGCCCGGAAACCAGGGAACATCGACCATTACCAGGCAGCCGGCATTCCGCTGGCCGGTCAGACTGCGCTGCAGGCATTAAGGGATAAGGCAGACCTGAAGCCGGGCATGCAGGTAATGATCATAGGGGCAGCCGGTGGCGTCGGACATTTCGCTCTGCAGATAGCGAAACTCTACGGGGTTACCACAACAGCAGTATGCAGTTCTGATCATGCGGACCTCCTGAATAAACTTAAGCCGGACTTCCACATTGATTACCGCAGGAACGATTACCTGAAGGCAGAAAAACGCTACGATGTAATTTATGATGCGGCGGGAGTTGAGAGCTTTCTAACCTGCAGAAAGATACTGAGGCCGGGAGGTGTTTACATCACTGTTTTACCAAGGCCCAAACTGATCATCCATAAGCTGGTCTCGTTATTTAGCAGGGGCAGGAGGGTTCGTACACAGCTGCAAAGGCCGAGAAGCCGTGACCTGGAATATCTGGCAGATCTGGTGGAAAATGGCAGGCTTCAGGTGATCATCGACTCGGAATTCCCGATTGAAAAGACCTCCGAAGCCCACCGGCGGGCCGAGGAATACAATACAGAAGGCAAGATCATCATCCGGATCCGCTGAACGCACACTCAGACCCACACACAAACCC
Source organism: uncultured Bacteroides sp. (assembly GCA_965603745.1). Taxonomy (GTDB): domain Bacteria; phylum Bacteroidota; class Bacteroidia; order Bacteroidales; family SM23-62; genus SM23-62. Next base: position 2,053 of record CBFDEE010000297.1, read on the forward strand.
ATGCCTTCATGCTTTCATATTCATCATTTTACGGATCTTCAGAAGGGCCATCTGCTGATAGGCATGATCGAGGTCCTTTTCAAACTGCGACGGATCACCGGCACAATTCCTTCTGCATTCCTCAAGGATGGTGATATTCTCCTCAACTGACTTTATCTGCTGGTCCAGGTTCATATCGCGGTTTTTATGCTCCATAAATAATAGACGATCTGTATCTGATATTTATTACAGATCAGATACCGGTACATGGAAACGGAAAAAGAAACTGAAATAACTATCGCGGCCAATCAGTAAAGGTTAATACTCGTGGATAAACAGATAATCCCCTACGGTTCCATAATCCCCTCCTGCCCCGGCACCGACCGGGAACAGGTTTACAGCCGGATAAGCCTCGAATTCCCGGGAAAGCCTGAACCGGCCGGTAAGCCTGTTCTGGCAGGCAAATAGACTCTTTCCGTACAGCGTACGGAGCATGCCATTAACCGGACATTAACAATTTTTAACACAGCATCCCTTGATTCTACGAAATATTTCGTATATATTTGCTACGAAAGAATTCGTACTCAAATAAATGTCCGGGAAAAAAACTGGAATAAAACCGACCGAGAGCGAACTTGAGATCCTCGGGATCATCTGGCTGAATGGCCCCTCCTCCGTCCGGTCTGTCAACGATGAACTGAACCAGAAAAGGAAAGTTGGCTATACAACTACACTGAAACTGATGCAGATCATGCTTCAAAAGGGATTGCTCAAAAGGGAGGAAAAAGACAGGCTGCATATCTATCGCTCGGCGATCAGGGAAGAAGAGACTAAAAGCTTGCTGGTTGACAAATTCGTGGAAAGCGCGTTCGGGGGATCTGCCATGCAGCTTGTCATGCAGGCCCTTGGAAAACATCAGGCCAGCGCGGAAGAACTTGAGGAGCTGAAGGAACTGATCCGTAAAATTGAAAAGGAAAAACAATGAACCTGGCTGGTACATACCTGGCTGGTCCCTTAAGCGAGGCAATAGGCCGAACCATTCTACATTCACTTTGGCAGGGTACCCTCATCGGCATCATAGCCATGCTTTTCCTCAGATTAAGGAAAGAAGCTGCGCCGCAGTACAGGTACCTGGTCGGAGTTCTGGCCCTGGCTGCGATCCTTGTTTCTTCCGTACTGACATTCATGTCTGAATACCGGCCTGTATTGGAACCTCACACATACGTATCACCATTATCCGCCGGGGAGAATCCTGCATTTGCAGGTAATATAACGGGTGGGTGGACTGTCACGGGGACCGGAGAGATCGGTTTTCCTGCCATTCAACCGCTTCTGGACACTGCGCTTCCCTGGATGACAATGATTTGGCTGCTTGGAGTCCTGCTGCTGTCATCCAGGCTTATTGGGGGACTGATATATGTCCAGCGCCTGCGTACCCTGGATGTCTCTCTCCTGCCCGGCATATGGCAGGATCGCCTGAAAATCCTTGTTCTGAGATCAGGCATCAGGCGGGATCTGAAGTTCAGGGTTTCACGGAAAGTTGTAGTGCCGATGGTAATCGGGATCATACGCCCCGTCATACTCGTTCCTGCCGGTATTATCAGCTTGATGCCA
>CBFDEE010000298.1:0-3636 GCA_965603745.1 uncultured Bacteroides sp.
TGCTTTCAAAGGTTTTATACAGTCCGCTTACCTGTATGACGGCTTCGTTATCGCTGACCTTCCTGCTCATATGATAATCTCCGTGATTTGAACCGCAATCAGGTCAATAATAAAGATCACAACCGAGGAAATGACCACTGCCGTATTTGCTGCAACCCCGACTCCCTGAGTCCCCCCGGTTGTATAATAACCTTTATAGCAGCTGATGGTGCCGATGGCAAATCCAAAGAAAAAAGTCTTGATGGTGGCCGGTATGATATCCAGGTACCAGAGCTGGTCAAGCGCCTGGGTAAGGAACAGTTTAAGTGAAATGGTATTGCCCATGTTCACCCCGACAAAAGATCCGAGAAAGGCTACCCCGTCCGCGTAAAACACAAGTATGGGGACCATCAGCGTGGTTGCCAGTACCCTGGTTGACACCAGGTACTTCATGGGATTCGTACCCGAAACCTCCATGGCGTCGATCTGATCCGTAACACGCATGGAACCCAGTTCGGCTCCGATACCAGAACCCACTTTGCCGGCAAAGATAAGGCCGGTAATGACGGGGGCGATCTCCCGGATAATGGCCACCATAATAACTCCCGGCAGCCATGCACTGGCTCCGAGATCCTCCAGAACCGGCCGTGTCTGCATGGTTAGTACCAGTCCCATAATAAAAGCAGTGATGCTTATCAGTCCCAGGGTCTTCATACCGGTCATGTAACACTGCCGGAAGAATTCAGCCCATTCGTAGCGTCCCCGGAATGTTTCCCTGATCACCCTGCCTGAAAAACGGGTAGTATCAGCAAGCTCCCAGAAAAACTGCTGGAGCCTGCTCTCAAACTGACCGGGGAAATCCTGCTCCTTCATAATTTAGAGATGTCAAAAAAGTGGATTTATTCTTCCTGGTATATAAAAATACGAAAAATAAGACCCCGATAAAAAACAATTGCCCTTCCTGTGAGAATACCGGTGCCTGGAGATAAAATATAGAGACAAAACATATCATTAAGGTGATTAAGATCACAAATAAAAGAACACAGAAACATAAAAAATACACAACGAATGCAATTGTATTCCGGTTTATATCATGTCCCGATTAAGCCATATCAACCGTTTTGCAACCCTGCAAACCGGGCCTGGGATTACTTTTATAGCAGGAGTATTTTCAAACGGATATGATATGTTTAAAAAGCTAAAGGAAAAATACCGAGAGAACCATCTGGTAAGGGTTTTACTGCTGTTTATCATGGTCTTTTTACCCTGGGGTATAGCAATCATGATAATGAGCAACCGTAGTATCAACAAACCCGATTCAATTGCCCTGCCGGAACGGATCTGCGATGCCGATGCACCGGTCTATTCAGACGTCTGACGATTAATCCGGGCAGGTTTTGTCAGATAATAAGGGCAGGTCCAGGGAATGAACCCGGATGGATTCTGTCAGCCTGTCCGGGTACGTACCCTCAATTAACCCTAAGGATGAATCCCACGCTCCTTATGGTATCGAGGGAGATGCTGCTGTCGGGTTTGAGGTATTTGCGCAGGCGGGTGACAAAAACATCCATGCTTCGCCCCAGGAAATAATCGTTCTCTCCCCAGAGGTCTTCAAGGATCTGTTCCCTTTTCAGGACCTGGTTCCTGTGTTCGGCAAGGTATTTAAGGAATTCGGCTTCCTTGAGTGTCATCTGGTGCTGCTGCCCGAAGCCGGAAAGTGTCAGCTCATCGAAGCGGAATTCGAATTTACCGATGGCAGCAGGCCGGGCCCCCACATGCCCGGAGCGGCGCAGTATGTTATGGATCCTCAGGATGAGTTCTTCCACCTCGAAGGGTTTGGTAATATAATCGTCAGCCCCCAGTTTGAGTCCCTTAATACGGTCCTCCTTCTGGTTCCTGGCTGTCAGGAAAATCACAGGCATTTCCGCATCCGCCTTACGGATCTGCCTGGCAAGGTCCCAGCCGTCCATCACGGGCATCATGATGTCCAGGATGCAGAAATCCACGTGCTCGCTGCGGAAAATTTCAAGTCCCTCCTTCCCGTTCCCGGCCTGGAGGACGGAAAACCCGTTAATTTCGAGGTACTGCGAAAGGATACTGCGCAGGTCGAGGTCGTCTTCAGCCAGAAGGATGTTCATGGTTCGTTGGTATATCGATGGTAAATGTACTTCCTTTTCCCGGAGCGCTGTGCAGGGAGATCTCCCCGCCATGGGCGGTCACGATCTGCCTGACGTAATAAAGACCGAGTCCCAGTCCCTTTACGGTCTTGAAATCCCCCTTCCCGGCCCGGTAAAACTTGTCGAAGACATGCTTCTGATCCTCCTTCTTCATGCCGATGCCGTTGTCACTTATCCGGATGACCAGCCTGGAATTCATGCTGACATTGATGTTGATCCGGGGACTGGTATCGCAGTACTTCGCCGCGTTGCCAAGAAGATTATTCAGGACCGTAGTCATATGGATTTCGTCAAGCCGCACGAAATCCTTGTCCAGTTTGTATTCCGCATTAATACTGATGTCTTTTCCCTCATTTTCAAGCTGGAAAAGCTTGATCTTTTCTTCCATGAATTCATAGATATGCACCGGGCTCTTTTTCAGTCTTACCTGGTCTTTTTCCCAGATGCTGATCTCAAGGATACGGTCGATCAACTCTGTCAGGTGCTTGTTCTGCTTTTTGATCATGCCGGAGATCTGCCGGATCTTTGTTTGGTCCTTCTGCATGCTTTCATCGCTAAGCGTAGCAGAAGCAACGGCGATAGTCGAAAGCGGGGTTTTCAATTCGTGGGTCATATTGTTTATGAAATCCGTCTTCAGGTCCGACATGCGTTTCTGGATGATCATGTTCCGCATGGTAATGCCAAAGATCAGGAGGACAATGAGGATTGTCAGGACAGCAAGTACGATTGTGATCATCATATCCCGGTAAATGATGCCGGTTTTATGGGTAAAATCAATAAGGTAATCAAAACGTATCTGGAATGCATTTCCTTCAAAACCGTATGAATCCGCATGCAGCGCACTGTGGAACTCATGCGGCAATTCCCCCGTGGTATCCCTGAAAACGGGGATGACTCTTTCGAAATCAAGAAGCGACAGCTCAGAGATGTAATACCCGGAGCGAAAGTCCGGGTCGGCTCCTGCCTGCACCAGGTATTCCCTCAGGTAATTGTCGGGCTTCTGGTGCTTTTCAAGGATCCTGTTATATATTTCAAGGACGCGCATGCGCAGTGAATCCAGTTCTTCCCCCGGAAGGGCCTCCTGGAAACTGTAAAGCAATTCCTCCGCGTAATAGTCAAACTGGTAAAACAGGGTGTCGAACTGATAATCGGACTGCGTCGACTGGTATATATACATGGCATCCTTGACCAGGGCGCTGTAGCGGGAATTGAACTGTTCAAGCTTGACCTCGAAAGTGACGGAAATGTTGTATACCTGGACAACCAGCAGAACCATCAGGGCAACGGCGCTTATAATGACTGAATACCGGGGTTTCATGTACGCATGGTTACAGGTTCAAATATCCGAATCTATTTTATTATTTACGAACCCGCCTGAAGCGTTAACCCGCTATTAACAATGCATTAACCCGGAGCGGCTGCTTTCTGCCGTACTTTTGATTCTGTAAGAAATTCTGAAACCTTCAAATATTATAATCAT
>CBFDEE010000299.1:0-3622 GCA_965603745.1 uncultured Bacteroides sp.
AGGTTGAATTTCCTGCTAAGCTGGTTATGATGATGATTGATCCGCCTCAGGTTTGCACCGACGATTCCCAGCTGTATAAGCACAAGGAAAACCGGTATATTATAGGGTAACCAGAAAAAAGCCAGGGCCAGGCTGGCCAGTGTCAGTGAGGGCAGTATAATCAGTATAGATTTGTACAAGCTGTTCGCAGCCATGAAGGATTCCCGGCTCAGCCAGTCCGACAACTGGATATAATCCTCCCTGCTTTCTTCTGAATTCCTGTCTCCAGTCCAGTTCCCCGCACAGCTCCCCGGTTGCCTCCTGTCTCCGTGTAATATCATCTGCCTGGGATGCCTTGCTCAGCCAGGCGGCAAGCTGATCCCGTCCCCTGCTGATGCCGGTACGTTCCAGGTACTGGAAAAGCGAGTTCTTTCCAAAGATGTCGAGATCGGATGTATTCGGATGCTCCGGGTCCATATACTCCGTTCCCGGGTGAAAGGTATCGTATTTCCATTCCAACGCCCCGGTCTCCTCTTCATTGATCCTTATCAGTTCCGCCAGCATCCGTTTCCTTGCAGACAATCCTGCGGACAGCCTGACAAATAGGATCAGCAGCGAGAATGCCGTGAGTGAGGACAGGGCAGCGAAGACCGGGTTTGGCCGGAGCCATCTAATGCACAGGAATACGACAAGAGCAAACAGGATAAGCCGGATGACAGAATACATGTTGATCCTCTTCCTTATCCTTTCTGCCTCGTTTTTTAATGAATCCCCCTTTGACCTGTATGTGCTTTGTGCCCGTGCAGACATTACTTCAGGAGTTCATCGAGGATTTTTTCAGCATCTTCAACGAACCTGCTGCATTTTTCTTCGAAAAATGCTCCCTGCTCGGCTTCTTCAACGCCTTCATCGGTTTTCAGATCCACCCCCAGCAGTTCCCGGCAGTCCAGGCTGCCATGCATCTCGATGAATCGCCGGTTGAAAGCTTCAATCAGTGAGTAGGTTTTATCTCTTGCGGACTCGTCATCCGGATTTACCCTTCCGTACTTCGCACCTATGACCATATATGCTCCCGTGACTGCGCCACAGGTTTTCTGCATCATGGCCATTCCGGCACCGAAGCCGGTGGCTATTTTCAGTGAGTCCGTCACGGATAATCCGGTTGTATCGGATTTGGATGCCAGTACGGATTGGGCACAGTTCAATCCTTTGCTGAATAACCTTCCTGCTGCTTCTTTTGCCATAGCTCTTTGATAATTTTGAAATTTATCTTGGAAAATTAGGGAATAATCCTCTAATTTTAACCAAAGTTCAGCAAGTTTACACCATGGATATTTTTGACATACTGATGATCCTTGCCCTTGCATGCATTATCTGGTCGATAACGGCACTGATGATAATATCGGCAAAGGTCTCAAAAAGCGGGACCAGGGTACATTTTTTCCTCATCACACTTTTGTTCTTCAGATATATTTCAGTTTATGAGGAACTGACCAGAAAGGAAACGGGTAAAACCGGACCCCTTGTCTACCATTTTATGATTCCTCTATGGATTGCACTGATCATCGTACTCGCCTGGATACTGGTTTCAATTATATCCTAGCTGCGTGGTTTTCCGTATACATGATCCCCGATACGGCGTATCCTTTCTATTTCGTTCTCACTCAGCGGACCACGGTCGAGAACCTTCAGGTTCTCTCTCATCATTTCAATGCTCCGGGTACCGGTCAGGCACAGGTCAACGGAAGGATGGCTTAACACAAACCGGTAACAATCTACGGCCGAAAGTGGCTGTTCCCCGGGAGGCATTTTGCTTTCCTTGAGTAATTGTCCCCAGCGAGTTGCTGTAAAAGCCACAATTCCGGGTTTGTTGTTCTCCGGCAGATGAGGGAAGACATCTTTCTCCGCCCCGCTGTTCGCCGCATTATACCGCACATGAAATACATCTATCTGATCTTCCTCTGCCAGGCTGGGGATCAGGGATCCGTTATGTGAGGATAATCCGATAAACCTGACCAATCCCTTTTCTTTCAGTTCCATAGCCCAGTCCAGCATACGCTTACGTGGTTTTCTCGGGTAAAAACCAAGAAAAAGAACGTCCACATAATCCAATCCAAGCTTTCTTAAGCCTTTTACCAGATGGGGATAACCGATCAGGCGGTTATGCGTATATTCTGCCATGGAAACCACGATCTCATCCCGTTTTCCCTTTTCGTTCAGGTTGCGGATGGCTTCAATCATCCCCGTTCTGCGGCCCCGTATAAAACTGCCGATCGTAAAATAATTACAGCCCTTTTCAAAGGCTTCTTCATAGGCCTGGGCGGGCGCTCCATAACTGGAAGCAATACCCAGCCTGCCAACCCTCAGTCCGGTACGCCCCAGGATTCGTTTTTCATTAAAACTCATTATTGGTAAATTGATTTTAGCAGCAGAATTATTCCAGCAGATCCATATGAATCCTTTTTCCGGTGGAAGTGATAAAATTGCCTGTTGCCAGAGGAATATGGACCCTTCCGGTGCAGCCTGCCTCAAAGTTATAAAATACCGTACCGAGAACCAGGTCCTTAACATTGCTCTCCCTGCCGGTTTCCAGCTCTATTTCATGCAGAACTGCAAATCCCCCGGTAGGTGCCAGGATACAATCCGGTCCCATACACGTTCCAATCATCGCAAGCTGGATTATTCCGGTCTCACTGCCGGTTTCTCCTGTCATAGCTGATATATCCTGTTCACCTCCGGTTATGATATATTCATCATCGGCGTACAGGTCCCATGTGCCGGCAGGATCCGCAATAATGATCCAGGCATTCTGGTCAATGGCAGCAACGGCTGTTGAAGGCCTCGGGGATTCCAGCCGTTCCATGCCGATCTGAATGTTGCCCGGGCCCATGTGCAGGTCAATCTCGACGCTGTCCCGCACATATATGTCCTGGCTGGCAAAAACCGCCCTGACCTTTCCATCCTCCACGATGGCAGGTACGTTATGCAAATCGATGATCCTGCCATGGTTTTCCTGCCAGTCGCTGTAAATAAAAATAATACTCAGGATCATGACATCATCGTCTGCCGGGTACCTGAGGATTAGTATTTCACCGATGGACTCATCCATGTATAACAGGGGATATTCACCGGTGGACTGGATCCTGATCAGGGAAAATCCGTTGCCCATTCGCAGACTTTCATACGGGATGGGATAACCAAGCTGGTCTGCCGCAGCAATCATCGAACAATATCCGACCGGCAGGGCGGTTTTTATGATACCTGTGAGCGGTTCAACAGGTGCCGGCCGTAAAAACCGATCAAGTTTTTCTGCCTGTTCACATCCGGTGGTGCAAAGAATAAGGACAAAGACCAGATATTTGGGTACGGCATTCATTCCCTCGGATTGTAATATTCATCGAAGACTTTTGCGTTAAAAGGTTTTCCGTGGCTTGGGTATATTTTAAATGCACCCGCACCCACCATGATGAAACCCTCACTTCCTTTAATAAGGTAGCAATTCGTGTATTTAAGTTTCAGCGGGATGATCTGCTGTCCCATTGCGGTGCTGATTATGCAACTATTTAATTACTTTTACAGACATAATATTAAACAACTAAATTTACGCAGAATGCATCAACCAGCCTTGCCAAGACGGACTTTT
>CBFDEE010000300.1:0-3589 GCA_965603745.1 uncultured Bacteroides sp.
TCTGCCGGGTACAGTTCCGCGTTCTTATACGGGGGGGATATAGATTTCGCCCATATTAAGTCTTTCCTCGTTATGAGCGGTTTTGATAATATAATTGAGGATAAGGATTTTTCCAGGAAGATTCCAAGATCGAGTTGGGGTGTGCCTGACCATTACCTGTTTGATAGGATGCTTGAAGTTACCGATCAGGCCTCCTCTCCCTTTTTTCATGTTTTGCTGACACTTTCAAGCCATACTCCATTTGATGTGCCCATGGAGCCGGTATTTCACGGATCCGGCAATATAGAAAAATACAGGAACTCGGTTTGCTATACCGATCATTCCCTTGGGGAGTTTATAAAAACGGCGAAAACCAGGGACTGGTGGGATCAGACAATCATCGTATTAATGGCAGATCATGGCTGCCGGATGGGTGATATTATGGCCCATGAAAAAAGGCGGTTCAGCATCCCGATGCTGTGGCTGGGAGGGGCACTGGAAGCCAGGGATACGGTAATTACAAAATACGGTTCACAAACCGATTTCCCTGCCACTTTATTGAACCAGCTGGACCTGTCCGGCGATAAATTCAGATTCAGTAAGGACCTGTTATCAGAACATACGAGGTCATTCGCGTTTTATACTTTCAATGACGGGGTCGGATTTATTGATGATAGCTCCACGACCATCTACAGCCTGGTCACGGGAGAATACCTGATGAACGAAAACTCCGGTCCCGAAGTAAAAAAGGATCCGACACTGGCATACCTGCAATGCCTGCTCGACGATTTCAATAAAAAATAATTAAAGTGGATTCCGGAAGACTGAAAGCGCTATTCATTATTAATCCGGTTCTCGAGAAGAAAAAGGGGGTAAATGTTTCCGGCCTGGTAAAACAGCACCTTGATCATGACCGGTTCAGTCCAACAGTCATTCACTCAGAATACCCGGGGCATGCGAAAGACCTGGCACAGCAGTTCGCCGGCAAATACCCCTTAATTGTAGCCGGAGGTGGCGATGGCACTATTAATGAAGCAGGCTGCAGCCTGGTGCATTCGGAAACAGTGCTGGGGATCATCCCCCTTGGATCCGGTAATGGACTGGCCCGTTCACTCGGGATACCGATGAATATTAGAAATGCAATCAATACTATTAATGAACTGAATATTATCAGTATTGATACCGGTATGGCAGGCAGTCACAGATTTGTTAATATTGCCGGCATCGGATTTGCGGCAGAGGTAGCACATGCATATTCCCGCAGCAGAATAAGAGGTTTTTTTCCCTATGCCCTGAACCTGGTCCGATTACTGCCAGGATATTCTTTCTGTTCCGCCAAGATTACGCTTGAAGACCGGACCATATCAGGCAGGTTTTCTGATGTCAGCTTCGCTAACTCTTCACAGTGGGGCTACGGTGCACATATAAGTCCCCTCTCAAAACCCGATGACGGATGGCTGGATATCTGTGTCCTGAGCACCTTCCCGAAGATACTGGTGCCGGGCCTCCTGGTCAGGTTGTACCTGAAATCGATCTATCGGTCCCGGTACATGGAATCCATTCCTGCTAAAACAGCCGAAATTTCAGGAGAGGGCCCTTTTAAAGGACATATCGACGGTGATCCGGTTGAATTCACCACGCCATTCAATATTTCGGTAGAGCCGGTAAGCCTGAAGGTTGTCAGTCCCCGGACCTGACCATGGTTACTTCCCTCTGCGGGAACGGGAATGTGAGACCTTCCTTGTCGAAGCGCAGTTTAACATTATTCTGCCAGTCGAAGTGGATATCCCAGTAATCCTCTTTTTTGCACCAGATCCTGACCAGGAGATTAACGGAACTGTCGGCGAGTTCCTTAACGGCAACGAATGGTTCGGGATCCTTGAGTAACCTTGTATCCGCCCCGGCCATTTCTTTGAGGATATCTTTTGCTTTTTCCAGGTCATCGCTATAGCTGATCCCGTAAACCAGGTCCAGCCGCCGGGTATCCTGGGCTGAATAATTGGTGATGCTGCCCGATGACATTGCGCCGTTGGGAATTGTGATCACCACGTTGTCAGGCGTGGACAGGACGGTATTGAAGATCTGTATGGTCTTTACGGTACCTGCTTCCCCCTGTGCCTGGATATAGTCACCCACCTTGTAGGGCTTAAATAGAATGATGAGCACACCACCGGCGAAATTGCCCAGGCTTCCCTGCAGAGCCAGTCCGACCGCCAGACCCAAAGCACCGAGGACGGCCACGAATGAAGTGGTTTTTACTCCTACGATGTCAACAACGCTGATAATCAGCATTGCTTTCAGCAGTATACTAACTAAATTGGCCAGAAACGGGATCAGGGTCGGATCAACATTCCGTTTGGTCATGAGCCGCCGCATTACTTTTACCAGCCTGTTAATGATAATAATACCCACAACCAGGAGCACGATGGCCAGTACGACCTTTGGGCCCCAGGCAATCAGAAGTTCAACAAGTTTGTCAAGGTATGTTCCAGCCGTGTCTACGTATTCAGAAGCATTTTCCATGGTAATGAATTTTGGTTTATTTCTGACTGCGAAGTAAGTCAATCTGTCAATATATTGATTGGATTATTACACGATCATGTTCATATTATTGACAAAAGACAGAATCCGGGCAGGTTTATAACTTGAATTTCGGGGAATGAAAAAGTTTGGTATTTTACCGGGATGAAATGATAAACGGATGGAAGGCGAGAATGATATGAAAAGGAATAGGAAGATCGCGGGACTGATCATCTGCCTGCTTGCCTATTCCACGGCAGGGATCATTGCCTGGCTGGTCTACGATGCTGTCTCCGTTTTCCATCCCGTAGCAATTGTCCTGATCATTGATATCCTGGCCACCCTCACCATTTTCCTGTTTTCCGTATTATTCAACAATTCAAGCCTTTATGACCCTTACTGGAGTGTTGTCCCGCCGGTGATACTCCTGTTCTGGGTCTTTCATGAGCAAACGGCCGGGGCCCTGAACCTTTTGCAGCTCCTGATCCTTTCCCTTGTCGTATTCTGGTCCCTCAGGCTTACCCTGAACTGGCTCAGGCGATGGCGGGGGATCAGGGACGAGGACTGGCGCTACATTGCTTTCCGCTTCAGGTACCAGGAGCAGTACTGGATCGTCAGCCTTACGGGGATCCACCTGTTCCCGACCCTGATCGTTTTCCTGGCCTGCCTGTCCGTCTACCCCGGGCTGGTACTCCACGAAGGGAGTATGGGAGTGATGGAATGGATCGCCGTTGTCATAACGCTTTCCGGGATCCTCATAGAAACGATATCTGACCGGCAGCTCAGGAAATTTAACCGGGACGAGTCGAAATGTGATTTCCAGGATACCGGGCTGTGGAAGTACAGCCGGCATCCCAACTATTTCGGGGAAGTGGTGTTCTGGGTGGGACTTTTCCTTTTTTCTACCGGGATGGATGAGGTCTACTGGTGGATACTGCCGGGTCCCTTCTTCATGATCCTGATGTTCTATTTCATCAGCAGACCCATTATAGACAGAAGGATGCTCCGCAGAAGGACGGGGTACAGGGATTACTACAAACGTACCTCGGCACTGATCCCCCTTCCCCAGAAGAAACCCGATGATTCATCC
>CBFDEE010000301.1:0-3571 GCA_965603745.1 uncultured Bacteroides sp.
GGGAAGCCTCCGTATCAATGTAAGCGGCAGAATCCCCTTCGTGCTTACTGTTCGAGTCATCTGTATTATTCCAATTACCATAGAATTCAAAACCCGAAAAATCCTCGTCCAGTAAAAGATAAGTTGACCATTGCGTATTCCAGCCCGTTCCATAGTTTCCGGACTGGCCATACAGTACTGTACCCATCAGGGCAGCGATTAAAAGAGTAAAAATCTGTCTTTTCATAACTTTCTGGTTTTTAAGTGAATAATTAACTGGTATTTAATAAAAATTAAAATGAACTCTGTTTTTTAAGCTTGAGCCATCCGTACCATGTAAGCGAATCCTCGACCGGTTTTGCCCTGAAAAGGAAACTGGCCAGGAAACCGACGATCATCAGGACGATATGGCTGTACACGCCTATCATATATTTGTGATGTGTGAAATTCAAGCCGCCAAGGTCAAGGAGCAGTTTTTCCCTGCCTTCCAGACCCATGGGTGTGGAAGTCAGGAGGGCATAGAAAGTGAACAGCACGCTGGCCGCAATACCTATGTTTACACCCTGCCTGTTTGCCCTTCTGCTGAATATTCCCAGCAGAAACATTCCTGCTATTCCACCCGAGAAAATGGCGTAAAGGGTGAAAATGATCCCGAGTACTCCCTTTCCACCTGCCTGTACGTAAAACAGGGCAATCCCGATGGCGATCATCCCTGCAATAAAGATAAACAATCTGCTCATAAACATCTTCTGCTTCTCTGTGCTTTGCGGCTTCCAACGCACATAATAGTCTTCAGTACAGATAGCGGAAAGACAGTTCAGGTCGGAATCCAGGCTTGAGAATGCGGCCGCAATTAGCGCGGAGATGATCAGTCCCACGACACCCACGGGAAGCTTTGTGACAATAAAGAAGGGGAATACGGAGTCGGGCTTGATATCCGCGGGAAGCGGGTTACCGGTAATGAAATACCAGGCGAACAGGGCCGTGCCGATGAACATGAAAAGGGCCCATACGGGTACACTGAGCAATACTCCGATCAGTGAGGCTTTTACGGCTTCCCGGTCGGACTTGGCGGTAAGGTACCTCTGTACGATGGTCTGGTCGGTCCCGTATTTCTGGATCGCATAAAAGATCCCGTTGAGTGCCATGACCCAGAAGGTCAGGTTGACAAATTCCAGGTCAAAGGGCCCGAACCCGATCTTCCCGTTCTCAGCCGCGGCCTGCCATATTGCTGAAGGGCCGCCCGGCGCAGAGAACAGCAATATGCCAAGGGATATCAGTCCCCCGCCAATCAACAGGAAGCCCTGGATCACATCCAGCCAAATCACGGCCTCAATCCCCCCGATCATGGTGATCAGTATGACCAGGAGGCCTATGATCAATATGATGTTGACCGTATTCACCCCCGTCATTCCCGAGATCGCCATGGCGATCAGGAAAAAGACCGTTCCCATTTTCGCGAAATGATTCAGGATAAATCCCAGGGAAGCATAGAGCCTGGCCAGGAATCCGAATCGTCTTTCAAAATATTCATATGCACTCAGGCGGATCACCTTGCGGAACAGGGGTACGATCACTCCCACTATGAAAATGAGCACGAGGGGCACCATAAGACCCTGGACCAGCCTTATCCAGTTCGAGGAATAGCCTTCGCCCGGGTAAGCCAGGAAGGTGACACTGCTGATCAATGTTGCCAGGATAGACATGCCGATCGCCCAGGATGGCAGCTTACCGCTCGCCTTGAAATAATGGCCGGTATCTTTCTGCCGCCTGGAAAAACGCAGACCAATCAGCAAGGACACCAGGAAGGTGAGTATAATGATCAGGTAATCAATGATATGCAGGCTTGTCATATGATTCATTTGCAATCAAGGGATTCCTTACCCATTTCTTTGTTCTTGAATTCTACATTTTCGGGCCAGCTATAGCTCCCGGGTTTTGTAATTATGCATAAATCCGGATAGTCATCCACCCGCATCTGTATTATTCCCAGTCCCAGTTCACGGAACGGATAAAGCCTACTGATATTCAGGTTCTTCAGGATCTCATGTGTAGTTGCACCTCCTTCAATCAGCAGGTACCTGATATCTGTCCGGTCGATAATCTTGCGGATCAGCAATCCGATATTCATCTTAATGTGGCTCGATAATCCGGACTCATCATTCTTTTCATGATCGATGGATATGATCACTTTGTCTTTCAGATCGATCTGCCGGATGATCTCATTTGCCCAGCGGTCAAGCAAAGCAGGATCGAAATCCCTGTCCCGGTAGATCTCCTCCGGCATATTCATTTTGCTAACACCATCTCCGTTGATCTTATTGATCATACTTTCATTTTTGGGATACTGGCTTCCCAGTACGAACAGGGATTTCCCATTCAGGCAATACGTTTCCCTGCTTATCTTTTTCCGCAGCGGGTAATTACCGGCCAGTATGACATTGAAAAAACCTGCCCCTCCGGCAGCCAGGCAGCTATCATCAATTTTTTGCGCCCAGGCGGACAGATCACTCTGGCTCGTTACGTCTCCAACAATGACACCCTCCCCGGGCAATTCATCGTCGACCGCCCTGGACACGACAGGTATATCGTTCCGTCCGATTATCTCAACAACGGATGAAGAATTACGCGGGAAATAAGGTGAGTTAGCGAAGAATGTCTTGTAAAGGGGCGTCCCGTTTATGAAATAATGACCATTTTTGATTATCCTTCCCAGTCCGGGGTTTCCCGGGACCAGTATGGCCTTCTTTTTCCCCATCACGCCCAGCTGGGACTTGATTTCACAGGCAATATTACCCCTCAAGGCTGAATCCAGTTTCTTGAATATAAAATCTGGCTTCAACTTCAATATCCAGCTGGTGATTTTCTCAACCTCCCGGAAGGCCTCTTCCGCTGTCATGGAACGAGTATCTGTTGCCATGATCATGAGGTCGGCTTCCTCAGGATCATCAACGGAGGTTTTAATGACTACTTTCAGCCCATACCTCAATCCCACGCCGCCAATCTCAGCCGCCCCGGTAAAATCATCTGCAATAACCGCAATCATGATATGGCATTTGTATTAACAGGCTGCATTTTGACAGCATATTCAATGGCATTCAGCATTGCATCGGGACTGGCAAGGCCTTTCCCTGCAATTTCGAATGCTGTTCCATGGTCTACCGATGTCCGGATGACGGGCATACCCAGGCTTATATTCACTCCCCGCACACTGCTCATCTTCCCGGTATCTTCATCCCATTCAAAACCCATTACCTTGAAGGGGATATGGCCCTGGTCGTGGTACATGGCCACGCAGCCATCATAATGACCTCCCCTGGCCAGGGCAAACATTGAATCCGGGGGAACGGGGCCCTCAACATTCAGTCCTGCTTTCCGCGCCTCTTCAATCGCCGGGATGATCTCCTCATTTTCCTCATCCCCGAATAGTCCCCCGTCACCTGCATGTGGATTCAGGCCAGCCACTGCGATACCGGGATTCTCCATGCCCATTTTCCGCAGTGCCTCATCCATCAGGATAATAACATCCAGGATGCGCTCTTTCCTGACAAGGTCGCAGAGCGCCTGGCGGTCCTTTTCACCGCCTTTTTCT
>CBFDEE010000302.1:0-3568 GCA_965603745.1 uncultured Bacteroides sp.
TGTTCGTATACCCGTCACCGTTGCAGTCTTCATTTGCGTCAGAAGGATCATTGGGATCAAGTCCGAGTTTACTGTACTTCTTTTCCCATGAATCCGGCATCCCGTCCCCGTCCGAGTCCTTATAGGGTTTCCCGCTGTACCCGGGGTATCCGCCTACCTGGTCGACATTCTTGATGATCCCTTTTTTATATGAATCGTGCGGCAGGCGGTGCTTTACGTATTCCTGTCCCGTTAGGGAATCCGCTCCTTCCACGTATTCAATAACACCGGTCCTGACCTGCCGGATGATCCTCTCATCCACAGCGTCCCTTACGGGGAATGTGGCCCCTGCATTTTCGAGTACGAACTCAAAGGCTTCCCCGGCAGGCATTACTGTCATGTGAGGCATGGGGAATGGCCTGTCATAACGGACGCGTTTCGTGAATTCCCCGGCGTCACGCATGTCCTCTACCTGGACACCCCCATCCCAGTTATCTTTTGTGACCTTTTCATTCCCCTCAATGATATTGCCGTTCACATAGGCCCGCCCGTATACCTGGTACCCCAGGTAGCTCCGGCCGGATTCCGGTTTCAGGATCCGATGCGAGATCGGCCTGCCGACCGGGGTCATGGGACCGGGCTTATAATAATTATTAATGATATTGTACAATCCGGAATAATCCGAACCGTCTACAGACCGGTTCCACCAGTTGAACAGGACGTTATTAACGAAAGTAAAAACGCCGTTCCATCCAATGGAAGGGTTCCTGCCGACATTGCAGGCCCAGAGGTTCCTCATGAAGGATGCATTCTCACCTCCCAAAGTGCTCCCGAAAGCATGGTTGTATGCATCCAGGGCCTCCGATGAAATGGAATTCTGGATGGTAATGTTCACTGTACCAAGCTTGGCCGCCTTTTTGCGCGGGTCCTTCTGGTACATATGCCGGTAGAGGGAGATATTCTCATCGAGTCCCCAGCTGGCCGAAATATGGTCAAGCATTATATTCCCGATGGGATTCCCTCCCAGGGCATCATCCCTCCTGCCGACATTGGTTTCTCCGCGGCGGAAGCGCATATGGCGGATGACCACGTCATGGGTGTTGATCCAGACAGTCTCCCCGGCAATGCAAATCCCGTCGCCCGGAGCGGTCTGCCCTGCAATGGTCAGGTACGGTGCACGGATGATCACAGGGGACTCCAGGCGGATGATACCGGCAACATTGAACACGATGATCCTGGCCCCGCCCTGCTCGCAGGCTTCCCGGAAGGTGCCGGGACCGCTGTCTTCAAGGCTTGTAACGGTGATGACCTTTCCCCCTCGGCCCCCGTAGGAATACATGCCTCCCCCCTCAGCACCCGGGAATGCCGGGATCTCTGCCTGGAGCAGGTCCGTGGGCCGGTAAGCCCAGGGAATATAGGGTTTACCTTCATCCGCTTCTTTCTCAATGACAGGCACCGCCTTTTCCCATGCCTCATCGGATCTTTTCCGGACTTCAGTCATCATTTTGGCGGTTTCCGCCTCGATTTCCTTCGGGACCTTTGGGTACTGTGCCATAGTGCAGGAATGCACCAGGATCAGCCCTGTCAGGACCATTCCAAACGTCTTTATCTTTTTCATTATTCTCAGTGCTAAATTGCTATTTAAATTATTGATTCAGGGCCTCTGCTTAGAACGAACGACCAGTCATTTCACTTATTGTCCGGTTCTCTGATTAAGGCCTGGATAAAAGAGTATCATCCGGTACATCGCCCGGATTTTTTCTAACAGTATTTCCATTATTCAGTCCTCAGGTCCCAACTAATTCAGCGGATCAAATGTACCGTTTATCCAGCCTAAGGTCTGCTCAACCAGAGCGCTTTTTTCCAGCATGGAAGAAGGAACTGCGAAGAAATCATATAATGGCAGGTAATTTATATCAATGAATTGTTCATTATAATAATCCATTTTTCTGGTGGTAGTCAGGAAATACATCCTGAAACTGGCCGGATCATTTAAATTAAGATAGCCGTTAGCCAGTGCAGTATCAATCCTCAACTGCCCGTAATATGGAGATGTTTCATCATCAACTTCATTATTCCAGCCGGCTATAGCTATGTACCTGAGGCCGTGTCGCTTCGTACCATTAAGTTTTTTGACATACTGTCCCAGATCTTCACGGTACATTTTACGGCGCCTGAGATCCCAGTAACGTTTATTTTCGAAAGCCAGCTCAACCTGCCTTTCTATCATAATTATCTGCCTGAGATCGTTCTGGCTGACCGTATTTGGAATACCATATTCGCCTCCACCGGGTTCAATTCCGGCACGCTCGCGAATGCTGCGTATCTTTTCCAGTGCTTCAGCGGTTTTTCCAAGTTCATTGGCGCATTCTGCAAAATTCAATAATACTTCTGCATAACGAAGTTCAATCCACGCTGTATTTGTTTGTGATACATCCTCCCTGTTAACATAAGGATCTGTAGCTTTCTTGTTGTAGAATCCGGTGGCAGGAACACGGTTGGTTTCCTTCACATGCATGAAACACCGTACATTTATTTCATCGCGGCCGGTCATTTCCCATTCCGATCCGTTATAGCCAACTGTTGCATAGAACCTGGGATCGCGATTCTGCCAGAATAATATTGAATCGAAACCGGATCCGGGTTCGGCGGTCAATTTGCCGTTGGCCATTGGAAATGCTCTTACCAGTTCCCATGTGGGACTGTAAGCGCCGTTGCCTCCGCCTGATGGCGGTCGTACATTCCCTTCCCATCCATGGGTATAATCCGTGCCTGCACCAAGACTGTATCTCTGATAGATTACGGCCTCCATGTTATTGAGGACATCCGTTGTAAAAACAGCATCAAAATCGGGATGAAGTGCCCTTGGAACAGTCATTTGCGACAGCAGGTCGATGGCCTGCAGGTTTGCATCATAGGCCCTTTGCCAGCGATCCTGATCATTATCGGGATTAAACATCGGGCTTGCCCAGGCCAGTAATACCCGTCCTTTAAATGCAGCTGCCGCACTACTGTTTATACGTCCTTTATCCTCGGTCAGGGGCCATTCTACCGGTAATTTTTCAATCGCTTCATCCAGGTCGGCAACAATTGCATCAATAGCATCAGCAGTTCTGCTACGCGGTACATTCAGATCCTCCTTGAACGGATCCTGTACGTGATTAACAATCGGAACACCACCATACAGCTGAACCAGTTCCCAGTATCGCCAGGCCCTGAAGAACAATGCCTGTCCGGCAATGGGAGCCTTAGCACTTTCCTCAAGTGAAGATCCCTCCAGTCCGTCAAGACAAATGTTTATACGGCGTATCAGTTCATACCTTGTTTTATGGAAAACCGTAACAGCATTAATATCGCTGGATGTGGTAAACCCATAGACCAGGTTGGTGATTGATTCTGTTACTGAATAAGCTTCGTCAGTGTATCCGGAATTTTCACCGAATTGTTGCCCCGGCATATTGGTGACGTATAAGTTATTCACATAGAGTGTAGCCTGAGCTTCATCATCCCATATTGCTTCGTCGAGAACATTGAGATCATGCTTGTCGAGTACAGCCTCACAGGAGCTGAGAACTACCATTATCACTGT
>CBFDEE010000303.1:0-3551 GCA_965603745.1 uncultured Bacteroides sp.
AACCACGATCATTCCAAGTCTGTCAGGCCAACGCCAAAACATACTAAAAGTGTTTGAAGAAATGAAAACGCCGAAGGCTATTTCGTTCCTTATCGGGCCGGAAGGCGATTTTACACCCGAAGAGGTGAATTCGGCCATAAGCCGGGATTACATGGAGATCAGCTTGGGGGAGGCAGTTTACAGGACAGAAACGGCCGGTATCATTGCCTGCCATCTGATCAGTTTCCTCAACCGGTAACCAAAAATATTCGGGAATAAAAAATGCCCGCCTGTTTTCAGGAGGGCATTTTTTAATCAGACAGTTCAGATTTCCTTATTCGATACTGGCTGACTGAAGGATATTCTTGATGACTGAAGGCCTGATCTTTGTCCCGGCCTGATCTATCAATCCGAATAATCCCTTGAGATATTTCTGTTCCAGTTCGTGGATTTCTTCGAGATCGATCACATCATCGCTCTTACCCTCCAGATTCTCCAGTACATAGAAGAGGGTAGAAACATTCACCATAGGCAGTTATTATAAATGAATATACATACCTAACGTGTGATGGATATATTTATTGTTAAAAAAAAAGAAAGTTTAGACTGAAAAATTCTGTCTAACTATATTTTCGTAAGGCTCAGGTTCTTCTGGTCGATAAGCTTCCTCAGATTAATCAGGGCATACCTCATCCTGCCAAGGGCGGTATTGATGCTTACCCCCGTCTGTTCGGCAATTTCCTTGAAGCTTAATCCGCCATAATGCCGCAGCAGAATGACCTGCTTCTGGTCCTCAGGCAATTGCTCAATCAACATTTTAACCTCGTTTACGATCTGGTTCTCCACCAGCATGTCCTCAATCGTACCGTCAGAAAGCTTCTTCGAATTGAAGATGTCCGCTTCATAATCCTCATTCGAGCAGGTATTGATCTGCTTTTCTTTCCTGAAATGGTCGATTGTCAGGTTATGCGCAATCCGGATCACCCAGGAGACGAACTTGCCATTATCCTTGTATTTCCCCTCTTTAAGGGAACGTATGACCTTAATGAATGTGTCCTGGAAAATATCCTCAGCAAGCTGCTGGTTCTTGACAATGAGAATAATATAGGTGAAGACCTTATTCTTGTGCCTCTTGATCAGAACTTCAATGCTCGGTTGATCACCCTGGATAAACCTCTTGACGAGTTCATGATCTGAAAGATTATGTAATTTCAAAACTACCTCCCACTTTGGTTCTGTCAGGGTAGATTTTAAGCTATAGGCAGTCCTCCGGAATAAGGTTAGTACTTGAGAATGAGTTTGTCTGTGCAAATAAAGTAAAAAAATTCTTATTACAAAAAATATTACTTTTGAAATCAGTTAAAAGATGTTAAACAACCTACTTTCAGGCCGCAATTTTCATGCCACAAACCTCTGAAAAACAGACAGATTTCATTGAAATCAAAGGGGCCAGGGTCCATAACCTGAAAAATGTCAACCTGCGTATTCCCCGGAATCAATTCATTGTTATTACGGGATTGTCGGGTTCCGGCAAGTCTTCACTGGCTTTTGATACCCTGTATGCGGAGGGCCAGCGGCGCTATGTAGAGAGTCTGTCGGCCTATGCCAGGCAGTTCCTGGGCAGGATTGACAAACCTGATGTGGATATGATCTCCGGTATTCCACCGGCCATAGCCATTGAACAAAAGGTAAACACGAGGAATCCAAGATCCACTGTCGGTACTTCCACGGAGATCTATGATTACCTGAAATTATTATTTGCCCGGATCGGGAAGACGTATTCCCCTGTGAGCGGAAAGCCCGTAAAAAAGCACTCGGTTACGGATGTGGTGAATTTTTTATGCGATATCGGAGAAGGGGAGGAAGCCATCATCCTGGCTCCGTTCCATTTTGCCGAGGGAAGAGAGGTAAGAGAACAACTCGGGCTGCTGTTAAAGCAGGGGATAACCAGGCTTCAGGGTGAGGATGGATTTCTCCGGATAGAAGAGCTGTTGGAAGGGGAATCAATCCCCGGTAAGGGAAGCCGTATCCTTATTGTGCTTGACCGGGTCAGGATCCAGCTGGACGAAGATTCCCTGAGCCGTTATGCAGATTCCGTTCAGACAGCATTCAGCCTGGGGAAGGGAGAGTGTCATATCTCCGTCGTTCTGGAAGGAAGGGAAACGGTATGTGTATTTTCAAATTCCTTCGAAGTTGACGGGATCCGGTTTGAAGAACCGGATGTGCATATGTTCAGCTTTAATAATCCGCTGGGTGCCTGTCCACTATGTGAAGGATACGGTAAAATTATTGGCATCGACGAAGATCTGGTGATACCCAATAAAAGCCTGTCTGTCTATGATGATGCCATTGTGTGCTGGAAGGGAGAGAAAATGAGCCGCTGGAAGGAAAAACTGATACTGAATGCATCCAAATTTGATTTTCCGGTTCACAAGCCATATTACCAGCTCAGTAATGATCAGAAGCGTTTGTTATGGACGGGAAACAAGCATTTCAAGGGACTGGATGCCTTTTTCAGATACCTGGAGGAAAAAAAGTACAAGATACAGTACCGGGTCATGTTGTCGAGGTACCGGGGGAAAACCCGCTGCCCTGAATGTGAGGGGACACGTTTGAAAAAGGAAGCCTCCTGGGTCAAGGTTCATAAATCCTCCATCCAGGATCTGGTACTGATGCCGATCTCAGAACTGCAGGATTTCTTCGGCAAGCTGAAGCTGACAAGACATGAGAATGAAATAGCCGGACGGATTCTCAGGGAGCTGCATAACCGCATCGGGTATCTGGTCCGGGTGGGACTCGGCTACCTTACCCTGAACCGTCTGTCTTCAACCCTGTCCGGTGGAGAGTCTCAGAGGATAAACCTTGCCACGTCCCTC
This sequence comes from uncultured Bacteroides sp., assembly GCA_965603745.1. Lineage (GTDB taxonomy): Bacteria > Bacteroidota > Bacteroidia > Bacteroidales > SM23-62 > SM23-62. The sequence continues at coordinate 2,856 of CBFDEE010000303.1, forward strand.
GGGAGCAGCCTTGTGGGTTCGCTCTATATACTGGATGAACCCAGCATAGGGCTTCATCCCCGTGATACCCACCTCCTGATCGGTGTATTAAGGAACCTCGAAAACCTGGGCAATACAGTGCTGGTTGTCGAACATGATGAAGAGATCATCCGTGCCTCCGACCAGGTCATCGACATGGGGCCCATGGCAGGACGCCTGGGAGGGGAGGTGATATACCAGGGTCCCGTGGAGAATATGACCCCGGAAACGGAGAGCCTTACCGCTAAGTACCTGCTCGACAGGGAGAAGATTGAGATTACCGGAAAACGCCGGAAATGGAATAATTACATAGATGTTCTCGGTGCCCGTCAGAATAACCTGAAAGGGATCCATGTACGTTTCCCGCTGAACACCATGACTGTAGTCACGGGTGTAAGCGGATCCGGGAAGTCTTCCCTCGTTAGGGATATACTGTACCCTGCCATGCTAAAGAAATTCGGGGCGCACGGGGACAAACCCGGAGACCATGACATCCTGGAGGGGGATTTCCATATGCTGGACGGTATCGAGATGGTAGACCAGAATCCGATCGGAAAATCATCCCGTTCCAATCCTGTGACCTATCTGAAAGCCTATGATGAGATCAGTAAATTGTATGCGGATCAGCATGCCTCAGTAATACAGGATTTCAATGTCTCCCATTTTTCCTTTAATATT